>JAPVVU010000006.1 GCA_028571885.1 Gammaproteobacteria bacterium
CTTGTTCTTGTTCTTGTTCTTGCTCTTGCTCTTGCTCTTGCTCTTCCACCACCAGTGAGGAATATGATGCAGCAAGTGATGAGGGTGGAGGTGCCGTATAGTCCCGGGGTTTTTGAAAACAGGGATGTTTTCATTAAGCGTTACAGGGACGTACTAGCAGCGTCCCCGGGACTATACGGCACCTCCACCTTCATCACGCTTTAAAGCATCATTTCCGAACGATCACTCAAGGTTTAATCTTTTCGCAACAAAATCAATGTCTTTATCGCCACGGCCACTGAGATTAATTAAAATGCGCTTATCCTTATCCAGCGTTGCAGCAAGTTTCATTGCATGAGCAACAGCATGAGCACTTTCAAGAGCGGGGATAATTCCCTCATGGAGAGATAAATCCATAAAGGCATCCAGACATTCCTTATCGGTTGCGGACTCATATTGTACTCGTTCTATGTCTTTTAAATAGCAGTGCTGAGGACCAACGCCAGGATAATCCAGACCGGAAGCAATAGAGTAAACAGGCAGCGGCTCACCTTCACTGTCCTGCAGCAGATAGCAGCTGAAACCATGAATGACTCCAGGGCTTCCTTTGCTCATTGTCGCTGCATGATCAGGCGTATCCAGTCCTTTGCCTGATGGTTCAACACCAATCATTTGTACATTGTCATCATCCAGAAATGCGGTAAAGAGTCCTATCGCATTACTGCCGCCGCCGACACAGGCGATAAGATAATCAGGCAGCACATCTTCCATTTCCAAAAATTGTGCTCGGGCTTCAGTGCCGACAATCGATTGAAAATCTCTGACCATCATTGGAAAGGGGTGTGGGCCAACAACAGAGCCGATAGCATAGAGCGAGTTAACAGGATCCTGGAGGTAGGCTTCAAAAGCACTGTCGACTGCATCTTTCAGGGTTCTTGTACCACGACTGACGGGAATAAGATCTGCACCAAGAATTTTCATGCGTATCACATTAGGATGTTCTTTTTCGATATCAACTTCACCCATATGTACTTCACATTTTATACCTACCAGAGAACAGGCTGTGGCTAAAGCAACGCCATGCTGACCGGCGCCGGTTTCTGCCAGAACTTTGGTTTTACCCATGTGTTTAGCAAGCAGTGCTTCACCCAGGCAGTGATTAATTTTATGTGCCCCGGTATGATTCAAATCTTCCCTTTTTAAATAGATTTGAGCACCGCCGCATTTTTCACTCAGATTTTTTGCATGGTAGACAGGGCTGGGTCGACCAACAAAATGAGTCAATAAATCGGCAAGCTCATTTTTAAAGTCATCAGTGTCTTTTATTTCCAGATAGGCATCATTTATACCATCCATTATGGCTTTGAGTTCAGGCGGTAATTGCTGACCACCATATTCTCCAAAAAATCCATTATCATCGGGCATCGGTAAGAAGTTGCTATTACTCATGGAATGATCCTTGTTATTATCAGGTGTTAAGTTTTTTATATTTATTGATGTCTCAACCTGACCAAAGTTAACATATTGTTAGAAAATAGCCTACACTATTATTCTAACAGCCTATGAATTTATGAAAAATTCTATTCGTCTATTCAAATTGGGCTTATAGGGTTATAGCATATTGATGAACCAGGAATATCAATTATTAACTGGAATTAAAAAGATAAAGACACGAACCTGATATGCAGCCAAAAATTTATTCTTTAGAGTTTCACTGTACAGCTAAGGGAGATTTTCTTTTTTGTTCTGCTGATTCGGCTTTACTAAAAAGGTTAGGTTATACTCAGGAAACCCTTAGCCTGGATCGATTGGGGCTCAATTGGGAGTCATTATCTTTATTAAAAAACTTCCTGTCAGAGGCACGCTCTACTTCTCCTGCCACTTCTCCTTCCAGTGTTCATCCTAAGGCGGAAATACCAGTAAAGACTCTGACATTACAGAATAAGTCAGGGAAAAAAATTCAATTTTCTGCTTTTTGTTCGTCGCTTGCTCCTATACAGGAAGTTTTTGGCGAAGACATTTTAGAACAAGACCTTTTAGAACAAGACCTTTCAGCGCTGACACTCTTTCTGGTTGATACGGAACCTTTTGCTCAAGCTGAGACTGAACTGAGAAAAAATGAAGAGAAGTATCGTGAACTGGTTGAAAATGCAAACTCAATTATTCTGCGTTGGGATAAACATGGTTTTATTACCTACTTTAATGAATTTGCACAGCGACTTTTTGGTTATACAGAAGATGAAATTATTGGTCAGCACGTCATGGATACCATTGTTCCCCGGACGGAATCAACGGGACGTGATTTATCGCCTCTGATGAATGATATCTGTGAGCACCCGGAAAATTATGAGTCCAATGTAAATGAGAATTGTACTAAAGAGGGCAAGCGTGTCTGGATAAACTGGACCAACAAAATTCTTAAAGATGATGCAGGTGTTATTATTGGTGCATTGAGTATTGGTACCGACATTACTCGACAAAAGCAGATGGAAGAAGAGCTTCGACATAAACACAAAATGGATGCTATCGGGCAGTTGGCCGGGGGGATGGCGCATGATTTTAATAATATGCTGCATGGTTTAATGGGCTTTGCTGAAATTATTCAGTCCCGGCTGGAAGATGAGAAGTTAAAAGGCTTTGCCGGAAAAATTATTACTATTGCCAGACAATCCTCTGAACTGACAGGTCAGCTATTGGCTTTTGCACGCAAAGGGCAGTACCAGCTGGTTACAATTGATATTCACCATGAAGTTGCAGAACTTATCAACATGCTGGAACATATGCTGGATAAAAAAATTAATATTGAATCCTCTCTGATGGCCATGGAATCTTGTATAGAGGGTGATTCGACACAGATAAAAAATTCATTACTTAATCTTGCGCTTAATGCAAAGGATGCAATGCCTGAAGGTGGTACGCTTAAATTTACCAGTGCAAATATCGCTGTGACAGAAGCTATTATTCAGGAACACGGGTTGAATGTGATTCCTGGTGATTATCTTAAGCTGGATGTCGTTGATACGGGGGATGGCATCAGTGATGAAATCAGGGATCATATTTTTGAGCCGTTTTTTACCACAAAAAAACGTGATAAAGGTACTGGAATGGGGCTTGCCGTCGTCTATGGCACTGTGGCGAATCATGGTGGTGAAATTCTGATTGAAAGCCAATTGGGAAAGGGCTGCTGTTTTTCTTTATACCTGCCGGTTTGCCGAAAACAACCGGAAATTGTCGAAGAAATAGAGAAATTCCCCAAGGGCAATGGACGCATAATGTTAGTTGATGATGAAGAAGCGATCCGAACATACGCTCAGATTTTATTTGCACAGCATGATTATCAGATAGAAACCTGCAGCAATGGTTTTGAAGCGGTTGAACGTTATCAACAGTCAAAAGAACCGATTGATTTAGTGATTTTAGATATGATTATGCCTAAAATGGGCGGGCAGGAAGCTTTTCGTCAATTGAAAGCATTTGATCCGAATGTAAAAGTGGTTATTGCATCAGGTTATGGTCTTGATAACGAAATACAAGCTATCATCGATGAAGGTGCCATTGATTTTATTCAAAAGCCATTTACGATAAAGTGTCTGTCAAAAATTCTGAACAAAGCAATTAGTTAGCGAATGAGTCTGTCGGTGTTGCAAAAAAAAGAGGAAACAAACATTAACACGCTTAAAGTTTTATCAATAAATATTATTTTATTCATTATTTCTGCTATTTCTTTGTATCCCGTCGATCTTGAAGCAAAAGCAGCAGCAAGTGCATCGATTGAACAACAAGGCACTGCATCTGAATTGAAACAGGAATGGATCACCGCTTATAAAAACAAAGGCAGTGATTATCAGCCCCGAACTGAACACCTGAACGCTGATGGCTCGCCAAAATATATTAACCGTTTGATCCTTGAAGAATCCCCTTACTTAATTCAACACGCGCATAACCCGGTAAACTGGTATGCCTGGGGGGCAGAAGCCTTTGAAAAAGCACGTCGGGAAAATAAACCTATTTTCCTTTCGATTGGCTATTCAACCTGTCACTGGTGTCACGTGATGGAAAGAGAAAGTTTTGATAATGAAGTAATGGCTGATTATCTGAATGAACATTTTATCGCTATTAAGGTTGATCGGGAACGACGCCCTGATGTTGATAAGATCTATATGACGGCCTTAATGATGATCAACGGCAGTGGCGGCTGGCCGATGTCATCCATTCTGACTCCCGAAGGCAAGCCCTTTTTCGCCGGTACCTACTTTCCTCCTGAAATGTTTATCCAGATATTACAACAGACATCTAAATTATGGCGGGAGGAAGAACCGCAATTACGCAAAATTGCTGATAGAATTACCCTGGCCGTGCAAAACCGTCAACGCGGTCTGCAACAAGCTGAACATATCGGGAAAGAACGTATTCAAATGGCAGTGATTAATCTGCTCAATAATTTTGATGAACTGCAGGGGGGCTTTTCTTCTGCACCTAAATTCCCCAATGAGACCTATCTGTTTTTATTATTAGATACTGCTATCAGAGAACAGGACGCTGAAGTGTTAGCTGCTCTGGAATTGACCATGAGTCTCATGGCAGAAGGTGGTATTTACGACCAAATTGGCGGCGGTTTTCATCGTTACTCAACAGATAATGAATGGCTGGTCCCGCATTTTGAAAAAATGCTCTACAATCAGGCTCATCTGGCCAGAACTTATCTGCAGCTTTATGCTATCACCTATGATGAAGCGTACAAACGAGTGGTCACGCAAACCCTTGACTATGTGCTGCGTGAGATGCGTGAAGACAATGGTGGTTTTTTCTCTGCCAGTGACGCTGACAGTGAGGGTGAAGAGGGCAAGTTTTTCCTTTGGACTTATGACGAACTGAAGGATGAGGTGACGCAAACATTAGGCGCTGATTCTGCCAGCTTAGCTATTGCACTTTATGGGGTGACTAAAGACGGTAATTTTAGTGAGCAATCGATGCAAGAGGTGGCTGGCACGACAATATTAAATTTACCCGATTCGATTGAAGTCTATGCCAAAAATAATCAATTGGATTTGCATACGCTGTATCAAAATACGGATAGAATCAGAAGCATTTTGTATAAAAAACGGCTAAGTAGAATTGCGCCTGCTATTGATCGAAAAGTGGTGACCGCATGGAATGGTATGATGATTACTGTCTTTGCTCAGGCAGGCAAGCAATTTTATGAAGAAAAATACATTGATGCGGCGAAAAGAGTGGGTGATTTTCTTTGGCAAATCCATCATGTTGAGGGCCGATCTGAAAGTTCACCTAAATTATGGCGTGCAAGTCTGAATGGCAAGCCCTCTGTAACAGCAACACTGGGGGATTATGCTTATCTGGCTCAGGGGTATCTGGCTTTATTTGATGTGACAGAAGATCAAAAATGGCTGCAGCGAAGTAAGCAGCTTACCAGAGAAATGCTGCTTTTTTTCTGGGATAAAGAAGATGGTGCTTTTTATATGAGTGCCCTGGTTAATACCAAGGTTGCTACAAAAAAGGCTGATACAAATAGCTCAGCGCAGGATGTGCCTCTTTTTAGTCGACCCAAAGATATTTATGATGGCGCGATTCCATCGGCGAATGCGGTGGCGTTGGAAGTCCTATCGCAGCTGTATTATCGCACGGGTGATGAAAATTATAACACTAAAGCAATGGCGCTCATTGCTTCGCTGTCTTCAAAGATAAAAATCTCCCCGGAGTCATTTTCCTATTTTCTTATGGCGGTGAACCAACTCAACTTCGGGGAATTATCTGATGTTCAATATGGCGGTAAAGGCCATGTACGTATCGAGAAAACGGATATATCACAACGTTCAATAGTGCCTCAGAAGAGTGCTTCTAAGCAAAAAATCGAAGTGGAAATCTATTTCACTATTGATGAAAACTGGCATATAAACAGCCGCTATCCAAATGATGAAGATTTAGTGCCGACATCGGTCTCAATGGGTGAGAAAGCAAAAAGGCGCTGGAAAATTATCCAGGCAGAATATCCGCAGGGAAAAGAGATTAAACTTAAATTTAATGACTCGCCTTTATCTCTCTATGAAAAATCAGTAGCGATTAAAGTGATTCTGGAATCGGTTCTGCTGGAAAATGACAAAGAGGCAGTCAAGCCGCTGGTGGCTATTCCATTGCAGATCAACTATCAAACCTGTAGTGATAAAGTCTGTCTGTTGCCAGAAAGCAAAATATTTTATGTTTTTCCAAAAAAATAACCAAAAACTGAGTCAATCATCTCAATAGGAAAAATATTGCCGACCGGCTGTTAACCGTTAACTATTAATACTCCAGCTTTACAGTTGAGCGATAGACTATTAACCGTAAACAGGCAATATTCGCCTTATGGCGTAGTTTTTGCATTTCATTTACCACCATGAATAAAAACATTCACATAATTTCAATTATCATCGCTATTTTTATTGTGTTCAATCAATCGCCTGCTTATGCCGCCGAACGCGAGTACATTGTACCTATGGAAAAATCAGTCTGGACCAGTAGTGGTAAAAAAAATCATGAATGCGGCTTATCTCAAATAATTCCATTTTATGGTGAAGGTAAATTCATCCATAAATCCGGTCACAAAGTGAAATTTGATTTACTCAGTGATGAACCTGTGATGACTGATAATGTCCAAATCCTTGTTCAATCAGAGCCGCCTTCCTGGCGTTATGATGATAAGGTCTTTGAAATCGGTCAATTTAATTTTGAGCGTGGTCATAATCCGTTAATTGTTCAATCACCCTATGCCTCAAGAATGCTTCAGCAAGTTGAAAACGGTATGTCTCCAGTCATAATTTACCGTGATATGGCAGATGGCCGGGATATTATTGCGGTGATGCTGTCACCAATCAATTTCCGTAAGGCTCTGGCTGAATATCGTGAGTGTGAAAAAACACTGCTGGACTTTGATCTCGATGAAATTAAGAATCTGACACTCTATTTTGCCACCAATAAAGATATTTTAACAACACGTTCCAAGCGAGATCTGAAGAACGTTATACGCTATTTAAAAATGGATCCCAGTATTTTACAGGTTAAAATAAATGCTCATGCTGATTCTCGTGGACGCCGTCGATTTAATGATAAGCTGTCAGAAAGGCGCTCTGAGGCTGTGGTGAAATACTTACTTTCAGTGGGTGCAAAAGCAGAAATGCTCTATGCTGTCCATCATGGTGAACGCTCGCCTGGCCATACCAATAAAACAGCCAGGGGGCGTTCAAAAAATCGCCGCGCTGATGTACAGTTGCTAAGCACTGCACCACCAACACCAGAAGAACAGAAAGCTATTGAAGACGCTAACAAAGCAGAACGTCGCCGCCAGTTAACAGAACGTTCTATTTTTAACCGTAAAATTTCAGAAGCAGAATCAGAGTCAAAGAACAAAGCTGATGACTTAACTGCAACAACACAGGATAGAACTCAGGAAGTACAGGATAAAACCCAGTCTTTACAAGAATCAACTGAAAATGATGTCATTGATGATGAGCCTCCCGCCCCTAATTTTATAAATTTTGACCATTTAGTGGATAAAAATAACCAAAAAATTAAATCGGAGTAGGTTAGACGTCAAGAATCCGCTATAATTGCCCACTTCAAAAATCTATTTATTGATTAAATAGATTTATTAAACCGATATTAATTCAATGAATATGGGAGAAATTCTCGATGTCAGACGTGAAAAAGGTGGTTTTAGCCTATTCCGGTGGTCTGGATACTTCAATTATTGTGAAGTGGCTGCAAGATGAATATCAATGTGAAGTGGTTACCTTTACTGCGGATGTGGGGCAGGGTGAAGAAGTTGAACCCGCTCGTGCTAAAGCAGAAGCTGCAGGCATTAAAGAAATCTATATTGACGATTTACGTGAAGAATTTGCCCGTGATTTTGTCTTCCCAATGTTCCGTGCTAATACCATCTATGAGGGCGAATACCTGCTTGGAACATCTATTGCCCGTCCACTGATTTCCAAACGTCTGATAGAAATTGCCAATGAAACGGGTGCTGATGCGATTTCGCATGGCGCAACGGGCAAGGGTAATGATCAGGTTCGTTTTGAACTGGGTGCTTATGCGCTGAAACCTGATGTGCGAGTCATTGCTCCCTGGCGCGAGTGGGATCTTAATTCACGTGAGAGTCTGATGAAATATGCTGAAGAACACGGTATTAGTGTTGATAAAGCAAAGGGTAAAAAATCACCTTATTCTATGGATGCCAATCTGCTGCACATTTCTTACGAAGGTGATATTCTTGAAGATCCCTGGAATGAGCCGGAAGATTCTATGTGGTTATGGAGTGTCTCACCAGAAAAAGCACCCGATGAACCGACTTATCTGGAGTTTGATTATGTAAAAGGTGATATTGTTGCCATTAATGGTGAAAAAATGTCACCGGCAACAGTGATGGAGTTCCTGAATGAAATCGGTGGAGAAAATGGTGTTGGTCGTGTTGACATCGTTGAAAATCGCTATGTTGGTATGAAAGCCCGTGGCTGCTATGAAACACCTGCAGGCACTATTATGCTCAAAGCTCATCGTGCAATGGAATCAATCACCCTGGATCGTGAAGCGGCACATCTTAAAGATGAAATCATGCCTAAATATGCCAGTCTTATTTACAATGGCTACTGGTGGTCTCCTGAGCGTGAGATGCTTCAGGTGATGATTGATAAATCTCAGGAGGTGGTTAATGGTAAAGTTCGGGTCAAACTGTATAAGGGCAATGTGATTGTTGTCGGCCGTGAATCAAAAACTGACAGTCTGTACGATAGTGATATTGCAACCTTTGAAGATGATGAAGGTGCTTATAATCAGCAGGACGCTGAAGGCTTTATTAAGCTCAATGCTTTGCGATTACGTACTGCAGCGAAGAAACGTCAGCTTTAGCCTGTATTCAATTCATATCCTGCTCTGAAACCCCTAAATAGTGTTTAAAATACTAATAATATTTAGGGGTATCTCTTATATAATATCGATTCAGAATACCCTATCCTTAGTACACATTAATTATCGCTTTCTAGGTTAAAGCCCTTATCAAGCGCGTGCTGCTAAAATTTAAATTTAGGAAAGCAAATGGAATTGTCCAGAATGACCTCTTTTTTTGAAAAAACCTGCCAGACTTGTACCGTTGTAATTATTTCATTACTTGCAGTTTCATTGCTGATCTGGATGTTTTATCTTCTTAGTGGGATTTGACTGTTGTTAAAAAAAGTTAAAAAAAGTTAAAATTTACTTTGAATTGTCAAAAACTTAAAAAACAGGCTGAGACCTGTTTTTTTTGTGCATGATTTTAAGGAAAAGGATTTATTTGAAAAATGGCATACTGTCAAACATCTTATTATTACTCTTCTTCTTTTTCTGTGGTGGTGGCCTATTGTTCACGGGGGCGACAGGGCGACGACTTTTCAATTCTTTAATGGCTAAAATAGTGCCTGTGTAGCGACAGAGGTATTCTGCTTTTTTATCTGTTTTCGGCATTCTGAGTATTTGTGCATCAAAATCACAGACCCGGGGAACCATCGTAGGTTTTACGAGGAGAATATCACCTTCATTACAGTGCTTAGGTTTGCCCTGATCAGACAGGCAGAAATATTCTGCAAAACTATTATTTGATACCATTAAAAGAGCACCGGCCATTATACCGCTTATTATTTTCACTTGTTTCTCCAGATAAAGTAAGTATTGCTATTTATAACAGCTTTCTTATACATTCCAAATAGGTAGTTTCATCAGGTTGCTGGTTATTTCTTTGTGCTGTCCAGAGCATTTCACCCAGACAATCCATCATCAAATGCTCTGCTTCATGCGCATCACCTGTTTTATTACACAGAGACTGATAAAGAGCAGCAATTTCCGGTGGTCGTTGTGTGCCTATTTGTTCATGGATGGAAATGTGCATACCCAGGTGCAAAAAAGGGTTAGTTTGTCCCATTTCAGGGGTAAAATCTCTATCCTGATTTTGTTTGATGTTATCAAAAAAATCATGGTATTCAGGATGTTTACTGATCAATCCAGCAATAAGGGATTCCATTGGCTCCATAGGCAGCTTCTTTTTAAATTTATCCCAACTTTGAAAGTAAACCTTGCGAAGCTGGTTTCTATCCTGACCAAAGAGCATTTATTATTCCTGTAATTCTGCTATACCCGTGATACTTGGAAATGCAGACTTCGTTATTTTAACTTAAAGCCTCAATCATGTAGTACTTATACACTCAATCGGCTCTAAGTCAAAATGCCTCGCTGCATTTCCAGGTATCGCGGGTATAAAACACGTATTTTTAACCTTTCATTTAATGATTGCAAGGGCTTATCCTGGAATCATTAAATGAAAGGATTAATGCTTATACGAAACGAGTATTTCTAATATTTCAATCGTAGACTTTTTTCTTAAATTCACACAGGTCTTCAATGAGACAGGCACCGCATTTTGGTTTTCTTGCGGTGCAGATGTATCGCCCCAACAAGATCAGCCAGTGATGAGCATCCAGCATAAATTCATCGGGTATGAGCCGCAGCAGACGCTTTTCAACTTCGACAACATCTTTACCATGGGCTATTCTGGTTCGATTGGCTACTCTGAAGATATGCGTGTCAACAGCCATAGTTGGATGGCCAAAAGCAGTATTTAAGACCACATTAGCTGTTTTACGACCCACTCCAGGCAAAGCTTCTAACGAGTTACGATCATCTGGCACTTTACTGTCATGAAGCTCAATGAGCATTTGGCAGGTTTTTATTATGTTTTTACCTTTGCTATTGTACAGGCCGATGGTTTTAATATATTCCTTCAAGCCAGCTTCACCCAATGCATAGACAGCTTCAGGCGTGTTGGCAACGGGATAGAGTTTAGCGGTTGCCTTGTTTACACCCTTATCCGTCGACTGAGCGGATAAAATCACAGCAATCAGTAATTCAAATGGATTACTGAAATTGAGCTCAGTGGTTGGGTGGGGATTATCTTCCCGCAGCCGGGAAAAAATTTCAATGCGCTTGTCCTTATTCATGATAGTGAGTTCATAATTTATTGCTGATAACCTGATGTTCGTAAAAGCTTATATAACCGATGGTTCAACTGATTATTCCAGGTTCAAGCTTTAAATCCTGCTGTTTTTGTCGTTTTTTCTTATTTTTTTGCTTTATTTTAATGTAATTGCGTCCGGCCAGTAAAAAAGCGAGTCCTATAAAGGCGCCAGGCGGCAGGATAGCGAGTAAAAATCCATCATAGTCAGAAAAAACTTCTATGGTGAGCCATTGCATGCCATTGCCAAACATAATATGGGCATTAGAAAAGAGTGTACCCATGCCTATCACTTCACGCATAGTGCCTAATGCAACAAGTACCAGGGTAAAGCCCAGTCCCATCATTAAGCCGTCAAAGAAAGATTTCCCCAGCGTGTTTTTTGAAGCAAAGGCTTCAGCACGGGCAATAATGGCACAATTGGTAACAATCAGAGGAATGAATATGCCCAGCACCAGATACAATTCATGAAACCAGGCGTGCATAACTAATTCAATTGCAGTGACAGCCGATGCAATAATGACAACAAACACGGGCAGACGGATTTCCGGGCGTACGATATTTCGAATTAATGACACTGACATATTGGAAATGATCAGTACCATCATGGTGGCAATACCCAAACCCAGGGCATTGATTACTGTATTTGAAACCGCCAATAGAGGGCAGAGCCCCAGCATTTGGGCGAATACCGCATTATTATCCCACAGACCGTCCTTTGCAATCGGTGCGTATTCCTCAATGAATGAGGGTTTTACTTCTGTGCTGCTTATTTCTTCTGTAGTGTTTAGTGCTTCAGTTTTTGGCATAAGATAGTGCTCTTAACTTTTACTTTGTTATTGGTACTTGTTATTTACTTAGATGCTTTTGTATTTTTGTTACTGAGAAGTGCTTCCATACAACTGATCATATTTTGCCTGATCAAGGAATAATTTTTTTTCATTGTATTTATAATAATCTAAAGCTCTATAAACAGCATTAACCACCGCGCGCGGTGTAATAGTGGCTCCGGTAAATTGATCGAACACGCCGCCATCTTTTTTTACTTTCCATTTTTGTCTCGCTGGAATCTCCAGGTTTTTATCATTAAAGCTCAAAATCCAGTTACTTTTTTCGATCTCGATTTTGTCACCTAGCCCCGGTGTTTCTTTGTGGCTAATCACTCGCACACCAGAAACATTACCGGAGGCTTTGATGGCAATAAGCAGTTTGATATTACCCGTGTAACCATCATGAGCAACGACAGAAAAGGCCACAGCAACAGGTTTCTTTTCCTGCCAGGCCTGGTAAATAATAGTAGGTCCTTTATTCCCTAATTGTGATGCCGCAGGCACAACCAGAGTATTATCCAGCAGATTATTGGTATAACTATCAGGTGGAATAATATTGTTTAAATTTTTTAATAAATTGGCTTTTTCACTGGCGGCAATTTTTTCTTTAGTTGCTTCAAATGTCATCATGACTAAAGCGGTACCCAGGCCGCCAAAACCGGCCAATAAGACGGCACTCATCATCATATTGCGTAAAATGGTTGCTTTCACGAGGCTTCCTCATCATCTCGTTCATCTGCTTTGTGACCATAGACTCTTGGCTGGGTGTAATAGTCTAACAGCGGTGCGCACATATTCATGAGCAATACCGCAAAGGCAATAGCATCCGGGTAACCACCCCAGGTGCGAATAATATAAATCAGCGCGCCGATGCCGGCACCATAGATGACACGACCTCTTGGGGTGGTTGATGCCGTGACTGGATCGGTGGCAATAAAAAAAGCACCAAGCATAGTCGCACCGGAAAATAGATGAAACAGAGGTGATGGGTTACTGTCCAGTTCAAAACTGCCAAATAATAGCGATAAAAAGCCCAGCGTCGCGAGCAATGAAATCGGGATATGCCAACTGATGAGTCCTTTACGCATCATGAATAAACCACCGGCTAGAAAAGCCAGATTGACCCATTCTGTACCAATGCCGCCGAGCATACCAAAAGCATTGCCTTCGGCATGAATTTCATCAATAGTGGCGGAGCCGTTTAATACCGCAGTGCGAACAATATCTAATGGTGTAGCTGATGTTAAAGCATCAATGGTCATTCCTGCGGGGAGCTGTGCAAATAATTGAAAATTGATAGTTTCCAACAGACTCAATGTCTGCCCTTCAAATTGTGATGCCAGCATGGCGGGTGTCTGCCAGTAGGTTGTCATTTCAGCCGGGAAGGAAATCAATAGAATGGCATAAGCCACCATGGCAGGATTAAAAGTATTGTAGCCCAGTCCGCCATAGAGTTGTTTGGCAATGACAATCGCAAAGAAGAGTCCGACAAATGTCAGCCACCAGGGTGCGAGCGGGGGCAGGGCAACACCAATGATGACAGCAGTGAGTAGCGCACTTTTATCTTTGAGGTAAACGGCAATGGGTCGTCTTCTTAGATAAAGAGTGATTGCTTCAAATGTTAAGGCAAAGATAATCGCCAGAATAATATTAACCAGAACGCCATAGCCAAAAACATAGATAGCTGTCAATACTCCCGGTATCATCAGCATGGTGACCACCAGCATCATTTTTGATACCGATAATTCTGGTTTTAAAAAGGGAGAACTTTGGGCTAAAAACATAATGTTTTTGTTAATTCCTATTTAATTCATATGTGATTGATGGTGCGTTAAATTTCTTCAGAGTCGGCTTTTTTACGACGACGTTCATTAACTTCATCAATCTTTTTCTGCTGAGCTTCAGATAAATTATCGGTGTTTTTTTTCTGAGACTGCTGTTGTGCTTTTTTAGCTTTGGCTCTGGCAATAGCTTCTTGAATCAGATCAGCACTGCTGGACTTGGCTGGATTGTCATTTGATTGACTGAGCCCTTCTTTTTCTTTTGCCTGCTCTGCATCAAGGGCTTTCTTTTTCGCCAGCTTTTCTTTGCGTAATCGAGCGGCTTCGGCTTTAGCCTGCTTGGCTTTTTCTAAACGTTCCTTGCGAAATTCATGACGATCACGGGCAATATTGGCCTTATTGCGTTCTCGTTCATCATCCCAGATTTCTGTTTTAGCATAACGAAAATACTGTACCAGAGGGATATTGCTGGGGCAGACATAAGAGCAGCAGCCACACTCAATACAGTCAAAAATATTATAGTCCTGAACTTTTTCCAGATCACGCGCTTTGGCATACCAATACATCTGCTGGGGTAATAGTGACATTGGGCAGCTATCAGAGCAGCGTGCACAACGAATACAGGGCATAGCGGGTGGCGGGGTTGCCAATTCACTTTTTTCACTCACCAGGATGCAGTTGGTTGCCTTTGTTACGGGTGTATCAATGGAAGGCAGTGAAAAGCCCATCATTGGGCCGCCCATAATGATTTTTTCTACCTTGTTTTCATCCAGTCCGGCCTGATTGAGAATATCACGTATGGGAGTACCCAGAGGCACTTCCATATTTTGCGGCTGTTTAATAGCGCTACCGGTGATAGTGACAATTCTTGAAATCAGAGGTTCACCTCGATAAACTGCGTGGTAAACGGCAGCGGCAGTGGCAACATTGTGACAGATAATACCAATGTCCATAGGTAGACCCTGAGAAGGCACTTCTCTACCGGTGAGCACTTGAATCAGCTGTTTTTCACCCCCTGCAGGGTAAAGCGTAGGCACCTGAACGATTTCAATTTGAGCGTCAGTATGAGAATTGTTATAGCCACTGATGGTATTCAATAGTGCCTGATAAGCCTCAGGCTTATTATTCTCAATGCCAATTAAGCATTTTTTTGCCCCAATGACTTTTTTGAGCAGTAAAATGCCCAGAATGACTTCTTCCGGACGTTGACGCATTAACACATCATCACAGGTAATATAGGGTTCACATTCTGCCGCATTAATGATCAGAGTATCGGCGTGCATTTTTTCTGCAGTATTTAATTTTGCCGCAGAAGGATAGAGTGCACCGCCCAAACCAACAACACCGGCATTGGCGATTTGCTGGTTAATCTGATGGCTGCTCAAAGTCGCAATGCTTCTGTGGGTGACTGCTTCCTGGTTATCATCTGTGCTGGAGGAGTCGCTGATAAGTGGTGAACATTCTATCCATTGTTCATAGCCATCGGTATCGATGAACACACACAGCGCTGACAAACCAGAAGGATGAGGAATGAGGTGTTCTTCAATAGCGACGACTGTACCTGAACCGGAGGCATGTACTGGCGCACTCACCGGGCCGCTTGCATAACCCAGAATTTGCCCTTTAAGTACTTTATCCCCGACCTTAACTATTGGCTCAGACGCATGACCAATGTGCTGAGACAAAGGAATGATGAGCTGTTTGGCTATTTTGGCTGTGCTGATAGGCTGATGATTTGAAAGAGATTTATGCCCTGATAGTTTTATGCCGCCGGGAAATGACCATAAGTGACGTAAAGTGTCTTTAATCGTGCGAGTGATAGAGGCTGGTAGTGGTTGGCTCATGGTCTGATATTCTCTGCCAGGACATGATCCAGGGTCGTAAAAATGCTCTCAGCCTCTTTATTATTGGCATTATACTGTGGTTCCGGCCAGCGCCAGTTCTTCACTGTTTGTTTAACCGGGATCATTTCAATGCAATCAACCGGGCAGGGTGCAACACAAAGCTCACAACCTGTGCACTCACTTTCAATAACAGTATGCATTTGTTTTGCGGCACCTAAAATTGCATCCACAGGACAAGCCTGAATACAAAGTGTGCAGCCAATGCAGGTTTCTTCAATGATGATGGCAACGGTAGGGCCCTGGAGTGAATCCTCTTCATCATCCATGGGTAATACTTCAACATCCAGTAGGTCGGCTAAGGATTGTATTAAATTTTCACCACCAGGAGGGCAAAGATTTATTGGTGCTTCACCGGCAGCAATGGCTTCAGCATAGGGGTGACAGCCCGCAAAGGAGCATTGTCCGCACTGAGTCTGTGGAAGAAGGGCATCGATCTGTTCAACCACCGGGCTGGATTCTACCTTGAATGCAATTGCAGCATAGCCTAAAACAAGGCCGAAAACAGAGGCGAGAGCAATGAATGCCAGAATCCCAAAGAGCATTAGTTTAACCCCTTATCAAGACCACTAAAGCCAAGAAAAGCGATTGACATCAGCCCTGCTGTAATTAAGCCAATGGGCGCACCCTGAAATATTTCCGGCACGTCAGCAACAGCCAGACGTTCTCGAATGGAAGCAAACAGGATCATCACAAAAGAAAAACCAACGGCGGCACCAAAACCAAATAAAATAGACTCAAAAAAGCCGTAACCAGTTTGAACATTGAGCAGTGCAACACCCAGTACAGCACAATTGGTGGTGATCAGAGGTAAAAACATACCCAGTACCTGATACAGCATAGGGCTGGTTTTATGCACGACCATTTCAGTAAAGTTGACCACCGCAGCGATAACCATAATAAAGGCAATGGTTCTTAGATACTCTATGTCCAGCGGTATTAGAATATATTGATTCACCAGATAACTTGATGCTGACGATAGAGTCAGTACAAATGTGGTTGCCAGAGCCATACCTGTTGCCACTTCCAACTTACGTGAAGAGCCCATGAACGGACAAAGCCCCAGGAACTTAACCAGAACAAAGTTGTTCACAAAAATTGTGGAGATTAATATTAAAAAATATTCACTCATAGGGAAAAGTCTTAAGTTGTAAGTTTTAAGTTGTAAGTTGTAAGTCGTTAGTTTTGAAGTCTCTAGTCTCTTGGTTTTGACTAATGACTTACGACTTACAACTTACAACTTCTTTTATTTAACTTTCATTCCAGGTTGCGCGCCCTTATCCTGATCGCCTTCAGGATTCAGGATCCATAAATCTTCGCCACCAGGGCCTGCTGCCAGTACCATACCTTCAGACACGCCAAAGCGCATTTTTCTGGGCGCCAGATTGGCAACCATTACGGTGAGTTTGCCTTCCAGATCTTCTGGTGCGTAAGCGGATTTAATACCCGCAAAGACATTACGAGTTTCACCACCCAGGTCCAGAGTGAGCCGCAGCAGTTTATCTGCTTTCTCGACATGTTCGGCTTTTATAATTTTAGCAATGCGTAAATCAATTTTAGCAAAGTCATCAAAGCTTATTGTATCGCTAATGGGATCAGCCTGTAAGTGTGATGCATCACTTTCACTGGCCATTGGTTTTGAGTCAGCCTCATTTTGTGCCTGCTTTTCCGGCCCTGCCTGAGCTTTGTTAAATTTTTCTTTAGAGCCATCAGCTTTATTAGAGCCTTCAGCTGTATTAGAGTCTTCGGCTTTATTAGAGCCATCAGCCTTGTTAGAGCTAGAAGAATCAGCTTTAGAGTTATCAATAAGCGCCTGAACTTTATCTTCTTCAACACGCATCATGAGCGGCTTGAATTTTTTGATTTCATGACCAGTCAACGGTGTTTTAACATCGCTCCACTGCATTGCTTCAATATTTAAAAAGTCACAGGTTTTCTCTGCCATAACAGGTAATACAGGACTAAGATAAATCATCAACTGACGGAATAGATTTAATCCCATACTGCAGACATCATGAACTTCCTGTTCACGGCCTTCTTCTTTGATGGCCTGCCAGGGTTTTTTGTCATCAATGTACTGGTTAGCCAAATCGGCCAGAGACATAATTTCACGGATAGCTTTACTGAATTCACGGGCTTCATAATGTGCTGCAATGGAGTCTGAAGCCTGAGCAAATTGTGCAAACAACTCGGGTTCGCTGATGTTTTCAGATAATGTGGAGTTAAATTTCTTTTTAACAAAACCCGCACAACGGCTGGCGATATTAACCACTTTACCCACCAGATCAGAATTGACACGCAGACGGAAATCTTCCAGATTTAAATCCAGATCAGTCACACCGCTGCCCAGTTTTGCAGAAAAATAATAGCGCAGATATTCCGGGTTCAATTCATTTAAATAGCTGCGTGCTTTAATAAATGTGCCGCGTGATTTGGACATTTTCTTACCGTCAACGGTTAAGAAACCATGGGAGAAAATAGCGGTTGGTGTTCTAAATCCAGAACCATACAATATGGCAGGCCAGAACAGTCCATGAAAATAAATAATATCTTTGCCGATAAAATGATACAACTCTGTTTTACAAGCGGTTTCACTGTCTGCTTCCTGCTCTGGTTTCCAAAAACGGTCAAAATCAATACCCTTCTTATCACACAGATTTTTGAAACTGGCTATATAACCAATGGGTGCGTCCAGCCAGACATAAAAGAATTTGTTATCTGTATTTGGAATTTCAAAACCGAAATAGGGTGCATCACGGGAAATATCCCATTCCTGTAAACCTGCTTCAAACCATTCTTTAAGCTTGTTGCTGACTTCATCCTGTAAATGTCCGGAATGGATCCAATCTTTGAGCATGGCTTCAAAATCAGGTAATTTGAAGAAATAATGCTCAGAATCTTTTTCAATTGGTTTGGCACCGGAAACAACAGATACAGCATTTTTTAACTCAGTCGTGCTGTAGGTTGCACCACAGACTTCGCAGTTATCACCGTATTGATCTTCTGCACCACATTTTGGACATGTACCCTTAATAAAACGGTCAGGTAAAAACATTTCTTTTTCAGGATCATAAGCCTGAGAAATTGTGCGTTTGCTGATATGTCCGGCCTCATTGAGGCGGTTATAAATCGTTTCAGCAAAAAAACGGTTTTCCGGGGAATGTGTGCTGTGATAATTATCAAACTGGATAGCAAAATCCTTAAAATCGGCCTGATGTTCTTCACTGACGTCACTGATCAGTTTCTCTGGCGTAATGCCTTCTGCCTGGGCGCGCAGCATAATTGGCGTGCCATGGGCATCATCAGCACACACATAGTAGCATTCATGACCTTGCATTTTTTGAAAACGTACCCATATGTCAGTCTGAATGTATTCAACGAGATGCCCCAGATGGATTGAACCATTGGCATAGGGTAATGCGCTGGTAACCAGGATCTTTCTTTTGTTAGAAATTGTATCACCTCTTGTATTACCAGAGTTTGCTTGTGTTGCCATTGCTTGAACTGTCCGCAGATTTAAGTTGAAAAATAAACAGGGTATCTTACCAATTTTACTGGTTCTTACTCAAGTTCCGAGACCTGTTTTTATCCCGTATCTTGAAGATAAGCGATGGTATTTATGAGTAATTTGAATTCATTTGAGTAAATTATGAAAGTCTGTATAATATCCGACTAATTTACTCAAGAATTTATCTGTTACAGAATTAATATAGCTGGAGTTTTTAAATATGGCAACTGCTGAACAAGTTGAAGAAAAATTAAAAGAATTTATTGACCCTTATATGGAAAGCGATTTAGTTTCGGCCCATTGTGTTAAAAATACGCAGGTTGAAGGTTCTAAAGCTATCGTTGATATTGAGCTGGGCTTTCCTCACAAAGGTTATGAGCAAGAGTTAAGTGAAAAATTAACCGCTCTGCTGACAGAAATTGATGGCATTGATGATGCACAAATCAATGTCACTAGTAAGATAGTTATTCATGCCGTGCAAAAGGGTGTTCAGCCTATTCAGGGCGTAAAAAATATTGTTGCTGTTGCCTCAGGCAAAGGTGGTGTTGGTAAATCAACCACAACCGTTAATATTGCTTTGGCTCTGGCTGCTGAAGGTGCGCGGGTTGCTGTGCTTGATGCCGATATCTATGGTCCAAGTATGCCGAGAATGCTGGGCATTTCAGGCAAGCCTGAATCTGCAGATGGTCAGTCTCTGGAACCTATGCTTAATTATGGTATTCAAACCATGTCAATTGGTTTCCTGGTTGATGATGACACCCCAATGATCTGGCGTGGCCCAATGGTCACTCAGGCTCTGGAGCAATTATTTAAAGATACTCGCTGGAAAGATGTGGATTATCTGGTTGTGGATCTGCCGCCTGGTACAGGTGATGTACAATTAACACTGGCGCAAAAAATTCCAGTCAGTGGTGCAGTGATTGTCACAACACCTCAGGATATTGCCTTGCTGGATGCCCGTAAGGGTTTGAAAATGTTTGAAAAAGTAAACGTGCCTGTACTGGGTGTGGTGGAGAATATGTCTACCCATATCTGCAGTAACTGTGGTCATGAAGAGCGTATTTTCGGTGAAGGTGGTGGTCAGCGCATGTCTGAAGAAGAGAATGTCGCTCTATTAGGCGCCTTACCTCTGGATATCAGCATCCGTCAGCAGGCTGATGATGGTAAACCAACCGTCTTTGCAGAACCTGAAAGCCGTATTACTGAACTGTATACTGACATTGCTCGTAAAATCGGTGCGAAACTGGCACTTAAAGCGCGCGATTATAGTAACAGGTTCCCTAAAATTGTGATCAAGAATGACTAAATAGCCGTATTGACTATTTGGGATATTTCCTTAAGCAGTAAATAAAAAAGCCAGTGACATTTATGTCAGCTGGCTTTTTTGTTCACATATTATGATGTTGTTCAGATTTTTTTTGTAACGACGAAAACTTTTTCATTGAAAATATTTGCTCTTTTATATATATCGGGCTTATCTGAAAAAATAGAAACAACTTTAAGTTGATATTCACCAGAAGGAAAATTTTCCCTGGTTTTTAAGTAAAATCCCGCCAGTTTGTTATTATCAATCGGTTTATTTTTAACCTCATCAGATGCTTCATTCTTTATATAGGCTTGTGTGCTTATTTTTTCTTTTAATTCGCCTGGTATTTTCAGGAAAGTGGACATTGAATAGGCTGAATTATTAAGCATGAGTAATTGCGGATGAATGTCACTCATTAAAGAAATGTCTGGTCTGCTTTTATTCAAATCAGTCATAATTTCCAAACCAGGATTGTATATCTGGCATGAATCGGTGTAAGAATAATTTGCCCCAATTCTTATTGACATATTTTTTACAAAAAAACCTTTACTGATAAGAATGGGGATTTCGGTATGGTTTGGGTAGAATATATGAACCACATTCAAGGTCATGGATTGTATCCCTGCACCAAGATTTACAAAAGTTTTGAATTGTATAATAGTTCGAATAGGCCCGTTGATATAACCAACAGAATAGCCGTTGATTTCTTTTTCATTAAATTCAATAGAGCTGTTAAATAAAATAAAGTTAACATCAACTTTGCCATTGATTATTGTTTGATTAATCACTGGTTGCCCGGCAACCGTCATTTCTTCCATGACGGCAATGTGTTTTTTTGAATAAGTTAAACTGTAGACAGGTGATTTCACCACTTTATTATCTGCCTGATATTCCATATAACGAATGCTTGATTTTGATGGCACAGAAAAAGAATGATAGGTGACATAGATCCAGCCTGTATGTATTGACTTGCCAACAGCTATTTTTAATTCTAATATCTCTGAAAAAGTTATTTTCTCTGAAGGTTTATCTACTTTTTCTCCTGCATCGATAGCCATAAAGACCATCTGATCATTATCATCAAATATATTCTCGCTATTGAGATCCTCATTATCGTAATTTTTCATTTCATGTTGATTGGCGTTTAATACTTTTTCCCACACCCAATTGCCCTCTGAATCTTTTTGATCAATTTGAAACGGAATCAAAATTGGTTTCCCATTTTTAAATGCATAGGCACGAATATGTTCTATTTTTTTTCCTGATAATTGTTTGATTTGTTCACCTTCTACAATGACAGGAATAAGCAGTTTTTGTTCAGGCTGAGCAGCCATAATGTTATTGCAAGTAAAAAAAAGGATGATATAAATTAATACATATGCAGTTTTCATGCTGTTCTCCTTTTATGTATATTGTGTAAATACTCCGTGTGTTAACTACTATAGGCTTGTGATATATTGAAAACAATATGATAAAATGATATATGTTTGTTATCAAAACGTGAACAATAAGGGGCACTTGCTATGTTGGATGATTTGAAACGTATGGTCATTTTTTCGCATGTTGTTGATACCGGAAGTTTTTCAGGTGCGGCACGGCGACTGGGAATCGCAAAATCTGCGATCAGCAAACATGTCTCTTTGTTGGAGCAAAATATTGGTGTGCGCCTGCTCAACCGAAATACTCGAAGCTTAAGCCTGACGGATGTTGGTGAGGGGTATTATCAAAGTTGTATTAAGCTGGTTGAAGTCATTGAAGAGGCACAAGGTCATATTTCAAATATTCAGGAAGTACCAAGAGGCACGCTTAAAATATCGAGTCCTGCCAGCTTCGGAGTTGACTATATAGCCCCCTTACTTAATGACTTTTTGAATCAATACACATCGCTCAAGGCAGAATTATTATTAGATGATAATATTGTTGATATGACAGAAGAGGGGATTGATGTTGCTATTCGTATCGGCTGGTTGTCTGACTCAAATTTAAGAGCAAAAAAAATCAACGACTCACCTCGATTATTATGTGCATCACCCGACTATTTAGCGGATAAAAAACTGCCCAAAACACCGACTGATTTAAACCAAATGGACTGGATAATTTTTACTCGTTTGCCAACACCTTATCAGTATGAATTTACTCGAAAGGAACAAACTAAAACCATTCAGATAAAAGGCCGAATAAAGACCAATAACGGCAAGGCTGTGCGAAAATTATTGCTGGAAGGTGCAGGAATTGCAGCTTTACCTAATTTTCTTATCGGTAAAGATATAGAGAAAGGCGATTTAGTGCAACTGCTTCCCGATTATAAAATTTCTGCTGCCAGTATTTATGCTGTTTATCAGGATAAACGCTTACAGCAAGCAAAAGTCAGTGTCTTTATCGACTTTTTAATGAAAAGATTGGGATAGTTCACTCCCTCATCGCTGGTTTATCTGTAAAAGTCCAAACTTGATCATATGAAATTAAAAGTGAGTCCGGATCTAATCTGATAAACTGTTTACTAATTTTTTTGACACGTAACAACACTTGGTAAATTATTACTGTCGTCCCAAAGGACCAATTGGCAGGTATTATCAAGAATATAATTTAGTTAAGAAAGCAGCCATTCCGAAATTATAAAATATGATTTCTGTTATAGATCATAAATACTTGAATAATTATTTGACTTTCAAAATAAACTCTATACACTAACCTCCAGAAAGAAAGTTGTTTGTTTATATTCTTCATTTCGTTGTTTTATTCGTAATCCCTCGTCCTGCAGTTTCTAAGTACCAGCTCAATTTTTCTATTCAAGCCTCTTGAAGGCACATTTAAATTTAATTACAGGATATTATTATGTCTAATACAGTACAAGGAACCGTCAAATGGTTCAACGAATCTAAAGGTTTTGGTTTTATCGAGCAGAAAGACGGTCCCGATGTATTTGCTCACTTTAGAGCCATCTCTGGTGAAGGTTTCAAAACTTTAGCTGAAGGTCAGCAAGTTGAATTTACAGTCACTCAAGGTCCAAAAGGTCCTTCAGCCGAGAATATTGTTGCACTGTAAACCTCCAGCGATATCGAAAATAGCATTGTAAAGAATGCTGGCTCTTTATATGAGCTCTAAATCTAAAAGGGCAAAATCTTAAGGTTTCGCCCTTTTTTTTTGCCCGATATTTTTGAGATTTATTATGAAAAAATTATTTGTTGGTAATCTGGATGCAAATGCAACTCAGGATTCTGTTAAAGCCTTGTTTTCAGAATTTGGTGTTGTACGTTCAATTGAGTTGGTAATGGATATTTTTTCTGGAAAATGCAAAGGTTTCGGCTTTATTGAAATGGAAGGCCATGAAGCCAGAGCGGCTATTTCTGGTCTCAATGGTAAATCATTCGGAGAAAAAAATCTGGTGGTTAAATTCGAACAATTGAAAAAGAAAGGCAAAGGTCGAAGATATTAGCATTAAGTTAATTATTTTAGTATTTTTTACGACTGCCTTTTCCGATTAACTATTTAATTCTTTTTTGACTATAAACTTTCAGTTACCGCTATAATTTTTTTCATTCAATTAATATGACTTTTTATCTCTCAAAGATAAGTCGTCTGTGCATCATTCTACGACTTTAATGATTATCAAAGTCATTATTACGATCTGTTATCCTATGGGTAGGCACGTTTTTAAAATTCAAAAACGTCCCTTTGCCGCTATTTTGAGCAATGTTGTCCAGTCTATAATTCAAAGCAAAAGCGGAAATTTTAGATGCAAAGACAAATGTTATTTCTAACTTGTATAAAATCGTAGGATTGAGCACATAAGCACTAATTGATCTGGCTGCAATGTGGTGAAAGCAGCCCTTCAGATAAAAGACGGCTTTCGACCCATA
>JAPVVU010000007.1 GCA_028571885.1 Gammaproteobacteria bacterium
CAGTCAATGTATATGAAAAAAATTCTTCAACAACCATCGACCAGTATTGAGCGTTTACTTCAACACAGCCGTTATCTCGAATATCTTTCCAAACGTTTATTAACGTATCTGCCGGCTGAATTCTCTGAAAAAATATCAGTTCTGGGGTTTTCCACTTCTGTTGGGACCTCTTCTTCAGGTAAAAGGGGAAAACAACAAAGCCTGATTATTGCTGCCATTAGTGCTGCATGGGCAAGCAAATTACGTTTTTATACACCTACCTTAAAACGCTCTCTGACAGCTGAACCACAATTCAGCCAACTGAAAAAAATTATTATAAGGGTAACGTCTTCTAATATTAGCACAAATAAAGAGAAAAATATGCCCGTTTATTCAAAAAATGCCTCAAACATTATCCAAAATAGTGCACAACACATTGAAAATGATGACTTAAAAAACGCATTAATACGTTTAGCACATAGTGTGAGGGAAAAGTAACAGCCTGTTTTAACAGTGGCCGAAGTTGAATGGAGCTGAATGGATTTTCTGTATAAACTCTGTATAAATTGAGGAAACAGGTTGGCACGGTGAGCCAAATTCGAGTAACTTCTCTATATTTTTGGATAAATAACCGTTCCTAAACAGTTATTCAGCTCTCAATGCAGTAATAAATAGCAATTAATCAGCAACTATGGACTTCATATAGGAGATAGGTGCTAATTTTTCATCATCAAAAATGACTTCTTCCCAGGCAGATTCATCGGCCAGGAGTTTTCTAAGAATTTTGTTGTTGAGTGCGTGTCCCGCTTTATGACCACTAAAAGCACCAATTAAACTGCTTCCCAACAGATACAAATCACCAATGGCATCCAGTATCTTATGCTTAACAAACTCATCTTCATAGCGAAGGCCATCTTCATTAAGAATTCGATACTCATCCATAACAATAGCATTATTTAAACTACCACCAAGCGCTAAATTGTTCGCTCTGAGCTGTTCAATTTGATTCATAAAGCCAAAAGTTCTGGCTCGACTGACTTCACGGACAAAGGAAGTAGAAGAAAAATCGATTTCAGCACTTTGTGAACGTCCCTGAATGACAGGGTGTTCAAAATCAATAATAAACGAAACTTTAAATCCTTCATAGGGCTCAAAACGCACCCATTTATCACCTTCTTCCACAACAATATTTCGTTTAATTCGAATAAATCGCTTGGCTGCTGACTGCTCAACAATGCCTGCAGATTGAAGTAAAAAGACAAATGGGCCGGCACTACCATCCATAATAGGTACTTCAGATGCACTTAAATCAATATAGGCGTTATCAATTCCCATGCCTGCCATTGCGGACAATAAATGTTCGACAGTAGAAATCTTAACTCCATCTTTAACCAGAGTTGTTGACAGCGTCGTGTCACCAACATTCTCAGCTCTTGCTGGAATTTCTACCGGCGTTTCAAGATCGATTCTGCGAAAGATTATCCCAGTGTTAACCGCAGCTGGCCTCAATGTCAGATACACTTTCTCGCCAGAATGCAAGCCGACACCTGTGGCTTTAATGCTATTTTTCAAAGTACGCTGTTTTATCATTTACGGTATTCCTGATTGACGATAAAGCCTTCAACGGTCGAGTGTACCATATAGACTACAAATTTCCTATCTCAAACACTGGATAATGATTTTGGAAGAAAAATATCCCAAAAGTCCCAGAAGCCTGTAACATTGAAGCATTCCTTTGAACCCACCTGCAACAAATTCTACAACTCAGAGTTTGTTGCTTACTTTGTAACCATTATGTCACACCTTTATCTGGTTTTTATTGATTTACTGCTGATCAATCACATCACCATGCTCATCAGTCGTTTTGACGACGTAAAAAAGCGGGTATATCAAGATATTTCAGATCTTCAACTTCACCGCCTGATGCATATTCATCACCTGAAACTTTTTGAGTGACAATAAGTTCTTCTTCAATAATAGAATTATGATCAATGGTAGGTACTTTTTCCACTCTTTCGCGTTCAGGTTTAACCAGCTTAATTTCAGCTTTCTCTTCCTGACGTCTTGCAACACATCCAATACCTGTTGCCACAACGGTCACACGCATTTCACCATTCATTTCCGGATCGATAACGGTACCTACTACAACTGTGGCATTATCAGCAGCAAAAGATTTGATCGAATTACCCACTTCTTCAAATTCTCCGATTGACATATCCATACCAGCAGTGACATTCACCAGAATACCTTTAGCACCAGAAAGATCGACATCTTCTAATAATGGACTGGAAATTGCCCGTTCCGATGCATCTTTTGCCCGGTCTTCACCCGTTGCACTGCCAGTGCCCATCATGGCCATGCCCATTTCAGACATCACAGTACGTACATCAGCAAAATCCACATTAATTAAACCGGGACGAGTAATTAACTCAGCAATACCCTGAACAGCATTCAACAAGACATTGTTTGCCTCTTTAAAGGCATCCAGTAGCGTTGTACCTTTGCCCAAAACAGCCTGCAGTTTTTCATTAGGAATAGTGATTAATGAATCAACATATTCTTTCAATTCAGCAATACCTTCTTCTGCCTGCGTCATACGACGAGGTCCTTCCCATGGAAAAGGCTTGGTCACTACAGCAACCGTTAAAATACCCATTTCCTTCGCTAATTCCGCAACAATTGGTGCAGCACCTGTACCTGTTCCACCACCCATACCTGCAGTAATAAACAGCATGTCGGTTCCAGCAATGGCTTCCATGATACGCTCACGATCTTCAATTGCCGCTTCACGACCAACACCTGGATTCGCACCGGCACCCAGTCCCTTAGTCATTTCATTACCAATTTGCAGCACAGTCCGTGCTGACGAATTTGCCAGAGCCTGAGCATCTGTATTGGCACAAATAAAATCAACACCATCCAGGTTACTATTTGCCATATGTTCAACAGCGTTGCCACCACCACCGCCAACGCCCATGACTTTAATTACAGCCCGATCACTCGATGTATCCATTAATTCAAACATTTCCACTTACTCCTTTTTCACAACCAATGAAAAATAAATCATTTAAAAAAAATAAATCAACCAAAATTAACACCAACACTTTGGATGCCCTACAACCTTCTTGTCTCACATCTTGCCTTACAACCTATTTAGAACTACTTCCGTATTACTTAACATCTGTCACTTGTACTTTTGTAAAAGATCCTGTTAAAAATTACCCTGAAACCACTTCTTCATTTTAGAAATAATACCTGCTAACCCCTTAAGTTCTGAGAATTCAAAACCACTCATTTCCTGATTCTGTTTACCAAATAATATTAATCCCACACCTGTAGAAAACCGGGGATCTTTAACCATATCGGTTAGACCTTCTACTTCCAGAGGAATACCGATTCTAACGGGCATATGAAAAACTTCTTCTGCCAGTTCGACGGCCCCTTCCATTTTTGAACTGCCGCCTGTGAGTACCACTCCTGAAGCACAAAATTCTTCCAGACCACTACGTTGAAGTTCACTTTTAATCAGTGTGAATAACTCTTCATAACGGGGCTCTACAACTTCGGCTAAAACCTGACGAGCTAAACGTCTGGGTGGCCTGTCACCAACACTGGGTACTTCAATTGTTTCTTCTGGATTGGTCAATTGACGCAAAGCGCAGGCATATTTAATTTTGATTTCTTCTGCATACTTAGTGGGCGTTCTCAATGCCACAGCAATATCATTGGTCACTTGATCACCTGCTACTGGAAAAACTCTTGTGTGGCGAATAGCACCATTAATTAAAATAGCCACGTCCGTTGTTCCACCACCAATATCCACTAAGCAGACACCTAACTCTTTTTCATCTTCAGTCAACACAGAATAGCTGGAAGCCAATTGTTCCAGAATAATGTCATCAACCTCCAGATCGCAGCGGTGAATACATTTGATGATATTTTGCACTGCACTTTCAGCACCCGTCACCATATGTACATCAACTTCCAGGCGAACACCTGCCATGCCAACAGGTTCACGAATACCTTCCTGATCATCAATCAAAAACTGTTGTGGTAAGACATGCAGTATTTTTTGATCAGTTGAAATCGCAACAGCCTTAGCCGCATCCATCACTCGTTCCAGATCTTCTGTAGAGACTTCCTTATCTCGAATGGCTACCATGCCATGAGAATTCAGGCTGCTTATATGACTGCCTGCAACCCCTGCAAAAACTGAGTGTATTTCACAACCAGCCATTAGTTCTGCTTCTTCAATAGCTCGTTTTATGGATTGAACTGTCGACTCAATATTGATAACAACACCTTTTTTCATTCCTCGAGCGACATGCTTACCCATACCGATAATTTCTACATCACCATCAGTACCGACTTCAGCAACTATCGCAGAGATCTTGGAAGTACCTATATCCAATCCAACAATGAGGCGTTTATCATTTCGCTTAGTCATATGCCTTTTTTATCCCTATTCCTTTCTCTATTTTGAAAGTGATTATTTATTTTTTTGCAAAGAGCTTTACAAGCTATCCTGTACCGAATTCTGCAATATATTGTTTGTATTCCATTTAACACTAAACCCATTTGAATAACGTAAATCCACATATTCAATTGAACTGAGATAGCGTTTCAGTTTGCCAGAAAAAACCTGAACAAAACGTTTCAGCTGATGCATAATATTTTCTTTACCCAGTTTAATATCCATACCATCATTCTGTGTAATACCCGAATCTGAAAGACTAAGAGATGTCAGACCAAGTCTCCAGGTTCTTCGCTTATTCATTCCACAATACTTTATCCCTAAGCCTAATTTTTTGAGATTTTTATTAATCTCAACACATTTAGTTAATACATTTTTAGCACTTATTTCCGGCCCGGAAAGCAAAGCCATCTTATTAAATTTAACCTTCTGAATGTCTGTTAATACCGGCTCAAAAATAATTCCATCCTGACTTAATAACTGATAGCTATCAGTTAATATTAAACCTTCAACCCGCTGTTGCACATAACCAGAGTCAACAGACTGCCAACGAACAACCGGTTTATATTCAGCTATTTCTATCAACAATTTATCGGGCCATATTTTCCTTACAGAAACAGACCTGACCCATGGTAATTTATCTAATAACTCCGCTCTAAACTCATCAACATTCAAACTAAAAAAACCGCCGTTTAATGCCTTAGCTGCTATCTTCTGCAACTCTCTACTTTCCTGATTTTCCAGGCGATTAACTAGCTCCACTTTTTTAAATGCAAAATTTCCAGGCTTATTTAACCAGCCAATAAACATCACTAATGATGCAAGCAATACAATCACAATGATAACCAACAATAAACGGGTAATAATATCGACCCATTTATTTTCTGACTTAAGCGTTCCATTATGTGCCATGAGTGATAGCAGTATTTAAAATTTGAACAATCAATTCATCAAATTCAATGCCATAATTTCTTGCCGCCATTGGCACAAGACTATGATCGGTTAAACCAGGTACGGTGTTAATTTCTATCAACCATGGTTGTCCCTGCTCATCACACATAAAGTCAACACGCCCCCATCCTTCTGCACCTACACACTCAAAAGCATCTAAAATCAATTCTTGATATTGATTTTCCAGCGCTTTATCCAGACCGCACGGACAATGATAAATTGTATCATCGGTAATATATTTAGCCTGAAAATCATAGAATTCCCGAGGCGTTTCAAGTCTGATTAGTGGTAAGGCCTCACCAGCTAAAACAGCACCGGTATATTCTTTGCCAACGATCCATTTCTCAACCAGTATTTCTTTATCATATTGTGCTGCAGCATTTAAAGCATCTAATAATGACGCTTTATCATCTGCTTTATTCATACCGATACTCGAACCTTCATGAGCGGGTTTTACCATCACTGGAAAGTCTAATGAAGCAACAGTTTTATCCAGCAACTGCTCAAGCAACTGCTTATCTTCTACCAATATTTCTGCTGCTTTGATCAATTCAAAAGCAGGGGTAGGTAAGCCTGCGCCTGACCATAATAATTTAGTTCGTAACTTATCCATACCAATAGCAGAAGCTGCAACTTTACAACCGCTATAGGGGATCTCAAGTGCTTCTAAAACACCTTGAATAACACCGTCTTCTCCACCACGTCCATGCAAAGCAATAAATGCAATATCAAAGTTTTCAGCACCCAGCTGCTGGCAAATACTTCCCGCACCATGTTTTTTGTTAAATCGTAAATCCAGACCAAAGGCATCAATACCCTTTCTTTTTAATGCCTCCAGCGCAGCAGCACCACTTTTTAAAGAAACTTCTCGCTCAGCAGAATCGCCCCCCATAAAGACAGCGACTCGACCAAAGCTTTCAGGATTGCCAACTTGACTATTCATAACTGAAGCTCATATTTAACACTTCTTCAATCAACAAGAGCTTGATCAATAAAAGTTTAATTAACAAGATGCTCTCCAATAATTCTGACTTCTGTATCCAATTTTATCTGGCATTGTGCAAATACTGTTTCTTTAATTTTATTAATTAACGCTTCAACATCTTCTGCCCGTGCATTGCCTTTATTTATAATAAAGTTGGCATGCTTTGGTGAAATTTGAGCATTATTAATTGACAGGCCTTTTAATCCGCAAAGCTCAATCAAACGTGCCGCATAATCGTTATCTGGATTTTTAAAAACTGAACCTGCATTGGCTTGTTTTGTAGGTTGAGTTTCTGCTCGTCTGGTTAACAATCGCTTAATTTCCTGCTTACTTTTCTTTAAACCTTGTGCATCTTTTTCAAAGCAGAAAGTTCCACTTAAAAACCATTCCTGCTGCTCATTTTTTTTAAGTGTATCATTCAGTTTCCTTGTTTTTAAATCAGTGTTTTTAAAATCAACAGCCTTCAACTGAACATGTCTATACTGAATTTCAAATTCTTCTGGTGTTCTAACAATCAGTTCACCTTTTTGATTGATCATTTTAACTTTCACAACATGTCGCCATGTCTCTCCACCGAATGCACCTGCATTCATTGCTAAAGCACCACCTATCGTACCAGGTATTCCCGATAAAAATTCTGCACCATTGATACTATTGTTGGCAGCCTTTCGAGCAAAGATTGCGCAGGCAACACCTGCTTGTGCCGTAATAATACATTTATCCTTTTCTTCTATCTCGGAGCAGTTAATATCAAGTTCATTTAACACACCATTTGTGTAAATTATGACGCCTTTAACACCGCCATCTCTAACCAGTAAATTACTTCCTAAACCAATCCAGTGAACAGCAGTGCCTTCTGGAATGATCTTTAACATACGTTGTAAATCAATTTCATTTTCCGGCTTATAAAAGCATTCTGCTTCACCACCTATTCGCCATGTTGTATATCGAGACAATGATTCATTAAATTTCAGCTGACCATTTATTTGTCCATTGTCCTTTGCTTCCTGCAATATTTTCTGTAATTTAGTTTTCATATTCTTGTTAATAAAGAGTAAATTCAGAGCTTACTTCTAAACTGATCGGCTCTAAATTGATCAAAGATCCCCGCACCAATGGCACCTACATTTCCAGCACCCAGCGTCAGTAAAATATCACCGTCTTTTATAGTCTCTTTTAGAACCTCATTAATCTTGTCATGCTGTTCAACAAAAATAGGATCCACTTTTCCTCTATTTCTAATTGATCGACTCAATGCTCGGGAATCTGCTCCCGCAACAACTTCCTCACCGGCTGAATACACTTCAAGTAAAATTAATTGATCAACCTGACTTAAGGCATAGACAAAATCTTCAAATAAATCCCGAGTTCTGCTATAACGATGTGGTTGAAATAACACCACCAAACGCTGTTCCGGCCAGCCACTACGAATAGCATTGATTGTTGCTTCAACTTCAGTTGGATGATGACCATAATCATCAATCAACAAGGCCTTTTGTCCCTCAATATTCAGTTCTCCATAGATCTGAAAACGACGCCCTATACCCTCAAATTTTTCCAGTGCCAGGGCAATCTTATCTTTTTCAATGCCTAATTCAATAGCAATAACTATGGCTGCTAAGGCATTTTGAACATTATGCAGGCCGGGCATATTCAAGCTTACTTTAAGCCATTCATTATGATGACCTTCTGAATCTTTACATGACACTTTAAATGATGTTTTATTCAGTTTTTGTTGTATATCAAAAGCTTGAATATCGGCATTCTCATTATTTAAACTATAGGTTTTAACCGGTTTACTAATTTCATCTACCAGCTCAGCCACAACTTCATCATCAATACATAAAACAGCTAACCCATAAAAAGGTAATTGATGCAGAAATTCATTGAAAGTTGACTTAAGTTTTTCAAAATCTCCGCCGTAAGTATCCATATGATCCGCTTCAATATTTGTTACTACTGAAATCATAGGCTGTAAATGTAAAAAGGACGCATCACTTTCATCGGCTTCAGCAACCAGATACTTACTGGCACCCAGTTTTGCATTGGTTCCTGTACTATTAAGCTTGCCACCGATGACAAACGTTGGATCCATACCACCCTCAGCCAAAACACTTGCCACCAGACTGGTTGTTGTGGTTTTACCATGAGTGCCGGCAATAGCAATGCCATATTTAAAGCGCATTAATTCTGCCAGCATTTCTGCTCGTGGAATAATAGGTATTCTTAATTCTTTCGCACGCTGAACCTCAGGGTTATCTATACTCACAGCAGTTGAAGTCACAACAACTTGAGCTTCATCGATTTGATGCGCTTTATGTCCCTGATAAATTGTCGCACCTGCTTTGTTTAAACGTTCGGTTACCTTGCTGCTTTGCAAATCTGAACCGGAAACCTGATAGCCCATGTTAAGCAGCACTTCAGCAATACCACTCATACCTGCACCGCCGATACCAATAAAATAAATATGTTTGATCCGTCCCATAGACAGTTCATTATTTCCATTTACTGCACTTTGCCTGGTATTTTTATCAGTTTCTTGTTCAAAAGAATTCATTGTTCTTATCCTGCTAGCAGTAGGCATTCATTAGCAACAACTTCTGCTGCATCTTTAATCGATAACTGTCGAGCTTTAATGGCCATATTTAAAATCATTTCTTTATCCAGACTCATTAAAATATCAGACAACTTCTTACTGTCTAATTCATTTTGCTGAACTAAAAAAGCAGCCCCTTCATCAGCTAAATAAGCAGCATTAGCACTTTGGTGGTCATCAACTGCATAGGGATAAGGCACTAATATTGAAGCCACTCCTGCTGCTGCAATTTCACTCACAGTCAATGCACCTGAACGGCAAACAATCAAATCAGCCCATTCATAGTTTTTGGCCATATCATCAATAAACGGCATAATATCCACATTGATTTTTGCTCTATCATCCTGATTTAGTTGTTTCTTTAATGCTTCTTTCTCTATGATGGAGCTATAATTTTTTCTAGTCACATCCAGGTTTTTTTCACCACATTGATGACGAACATTGATTATTTCAAAAGCACTTGCTTCCAATTGCCCACTCTGGGTAACTTTTTCAAGCGCTTCAGGTACTGTTTCATTTAAAGCAGCAGCACCTAAGCTGCCGCCAACAACTAAAAGATTTAATTGTCTATCACCTGTCTCTGCCCATTTTTTTTCAAAACGCAGTTCAGGTTTTTCAATTTCCATAATTTCTTTTCTTACTGGGTTACCAATAATACTTAATTTCTTCTTTGCATTAGAAGCAGATTCAAAAGCACCCGGAAAAGCAGCGAATACTTTTTTTGCAAACTTAAATAAAATTTTATTTGTCATCCCGGCAATTGCATTTTGTTCATGCAAAACCAGTGGTTTTCCTTTAAGCCAGGCAACAATGCCGCCAGGTCCTGTGACAAAACCACCCATCCCCAAAACCACATCAGGATTTACTTTTTTGTATACTTTCATTGTCTGAAACATGGCTCGTATTAATCGAAATGGCAATAGTAATAATGTCTTAATGCCTTTGCCTCTCAAACCGCTTATCTCAATATAATTTATGGGATAGTGATGTGCTGGTACTAACCTTGCTTCCATGCCTTTTTGAGTGCCCAGCCATTCAATATGAACCCCTTTTTGTTTTAATACATCGGCAGTTGCCAGAGCTGGAAAGATATGTCCTCCAGTACCCCCTGCCATTATCAGTACTTTTTTAAAAGAATCCTCTTTATTTGATCGAGTGGTGTTTGTTTGAGTCATATCAAATTACGCCCTGGCTTCTTTTCTATGGCCACTCACACTACCCCAGCTCCGGTTCCAAAATGCACTTCCCAGAGGATGTTTAAATCGGGTTTCATGTTCCGCCCGTAAAATCAAAGCTATTACAACACACATGATCATCATACTACTGCCGCCATAACTCATTAACGGCAGGGTCAATCCTTTAGTCGGTAATACACCCATATTGACTGCAATATTGATAAAGGCCTGCAGTCCAATCCAGATAGCTAACCCGTACATCATATATGCTGAAAAAGTTTGCTTAGCCAGATCTGCTTTTCTCGCTAAGATAAAAATTCGACTCACCAGCGTACTGAACAAAGCAATCACAGAAATGGCACCTATAGCACCAAGTTCTTCAGCCAGCACTGCAAACAAAAAGTCAGTATGACCTTCAGGTAAATAGAACAGTTTTTGTATACTATTACCCAGACCTACACCGGTTATTTCTCCACGCCCAAACGCAATTAATGATTGCGTTAGCTGAAATCCACTATTAAAAGGATCAGCCCATGGATCCATAAATGACTGCAGGCGTTCGAGTCGATAAGGCTCTAAAATAATCAAATAATAAACACTTACAGCCATGATCAAAATCAATATTAAAAACTGCCATAATCTTACCCCCCCTAAAAACAGCATACCCAGAGCTGTCACGGAAATAACAACAGTTGCTCCCAAATCAGGTTCCATAAGCAATAAGACGGCAACGCCCGCAAGCACAAACATGGGCATAATAAAACCTTTTACCGTCTTTCTAACATTTTCACTATGTCTGACTAAATATCCCGCAAGATAAATTATCATAGCAAGCTTAACCAATTCTGATACCTGCAAATTAAATACCCCCATGGGTATCCAACGAGAACTACCATTAATTTCTTTTCCAATACCCGGTAAAAGTACTGCTATCAGTAATATAATACCTATCAACAAAAATACTGGACCTGTTTTTTGCCAGAACATCAGCGGTGTAAATAAAACAATTGTACCAAGTCCGATACCCAGTCCTGCAGCTGTAAGTTGTCGATACAAGTAATAAAAAGGTTCACCATTATTACGTTCAGCAATTGATATTGATGCCGATCCCACCATAGTAATACCTAAGACTATAATGCTGATTGTAATAACCAACACCCAGGGATCTAATAACCATTTTTGCTCATCATCAGTCCTAGTCTGGACAGCTGAACTTGCCTTTCTTTTAATGCTGACTTTTTTGCTGCTTTTTCTTTTAACTTTATTTTTTACTTTATTTTTTAATTTAGTTCTCACGGAACCTTGTGAATGACTTATTTTTTCGCCACGTTTTTTAGCACTCTTCTCAAACATTTCTGTTAGCGATTCATCATTGCTTCGATCACGACGACCATTGTTTATAGTAATTTTAGCTGGCATGTTTTAACTCACTCTTCAATGCCGCAACTTTTTCTTTAAAATCATCACCCCGTTTCATGTAATTTGGATACATATCAAAGCTGGCACAGGCAGGAGAAAATAAAACTAAATCACCTGACTCTGCCAATCCAGCCGCTGCTGAAACTGCCTCAACCATTGAGTCAACAGAATATAATGAATCATTTTTTGCGCCAGCATTTAACGCACATGTTTTTATAAGTGCTGAGTCAATCCCCATTAGAACGGTGGATTTGATTTTTTGCTTTATCACTTTGCCTAATTCAGTAAAATCTGCATCTTTGCCCACACCGCCAGCGATTAAGATAACAGTCCTTTGTGAGCTGTCTTTATTACTGTCAAGTTCAAAACCATTAATTGCAGCAATTGTTGCTCCGGTATTTGTCCCCTTTGAATCATTATAAAACTCAACACCATTAATTTTAGCAACCCATTCACAACGATGAGGCAGACCACTGTATTCATTAATCGCCTTGATTTGCTTTTGTTGATCAAGTTGCAGCGGTTCGAGCAACGCCAACGCCGCCAAAACATTTAAATAGTTATAAATACCTTTTATCCTGATATCATTGGTTTGAATAATTTCACTATTGCCTTTCACTAAAAATTCATTATTTACTATGCTGTAGCTGTTTTTTTGTAATGTAGAGTTGTTAAATATTTGTTTATCAACAACCTGACCAAATAAAGATACGTTATAGTTTTCATCACCCTTATCAAGTGCCTTAATCACACGTTCAAGAGTAATTTTTTCATTGATATTAACAATAGCATTCTCAGTATTATGATAAATACTCTCTTTTATACTTCGGTAATCATCCAGATCATTATATCGATCCATATGATCTTCACTCACATTCAAAACCGTTGCTGAAAGTGTGTGTAAACTATAGGTTGTTTCCAGCTGAAAGCTTGATAACTCCAGGATATATAAATCACTCTGCGTAGCTAATAAATCCAATGCAGGAATACCAAGATTCCCTCCTGCTATTGCTTTAATTCCACACTCCTGAGCTATCTTTTCAACCAGTGTTGTGACGGTACTTTTTCCATTAGAACCCGTGATTGCAATAACAGGTTTGTTCACTACCTGAGCAAAAATTTCAATATCACCAGCAATTAAACAGCCTTGCTTTTGCAATAAAACAAAAATCTCACTGCGGATGGAAACACCTGGACTGACAATAATTTGTTTATAAGCTTTAAAGTCCTCATAATTAAAATCACCCAGCATAATAACCAGCGGCTTAAATTTTTTCTTTATATCATCAAGTGCTGACAGTTCTTCACGACTATCAGCAAATGCAAAAGAGCAACCTCTTTGCTTAAGATAATGAGCGCAAGACAAACCAGTGCTTCCCATGCCAACAATCAATGTTGGTATAGTAAAGTCAAATAATTTGTTTTCAGTATTTTTATTCATTATCTTCATGTAAATAGTTGTAATAACGATAGTGTAAATAACTTCATGTAAACAAAGAGCTGTTAACGTATCTTTAATGACGCCAGGCCAATTAAAACTAAAATAACTGTAATAATCCAAAAGCGAACAATCACTCGGGGTTCAGGCCATCCCTTTAATTCAAAATGGTGGTGTATAGGTGCCATTCTAAAAATTCTGCGACCTGTTAGTTTATACGATGCAACTTGCAGGATGACTGAAACAGTTTCCATCACAAATACACCACCCATAATAAATAAAACGATTTCCTGTCGCACAACAACCGCAATAATTCCAAGACCCGCACCTAATGCCAGAGCACCTACATCACCCATAAAGACTTGTGCAGGGTATGTGTTAAACCATAAAAATCCCAGGCCTGCACCAACAAAAGTAGCACAAATAACAACTATTTCACCAACGCCTTGTATATAAGGAATTCCAAGATAACCAGAAAAATTATAATGACCCGTAAGATACGCAAAAATACCTAATGCACCCGCAACCATAACTGTTGGCATAATCGCCAGACCATCCAGACCATCTGTTAAATTAACGGCATTACTGCTGCCGACAATGACCAGATAAGTCAGCAAAATATAAAACGGCCCTAAATCAATAAACATATCTTTCATAAAGGGAATAAGCAGCATGGTATCTTCAGGTGACTGTGCACTCATGTAGAGATAGACTGCGGCACCAATGCCTATGACGCTTTGCCAAAAATATTTATGTCTTGCAATTAATCCCTTAGTATCTTTATGAACAATTTTCTTATAATCATCAATCCAGCCGACTAATCCAAATAACAAGGTGACAATCAAAACCACCCAGACATAATGATTATTTAAGTCACCCCAGAGCAATGTACTCACAGCAATAGCAACCAGAATCAATGCACCGCCCATTGTTGGTGTACCCGCTTTACTAAAGTGGCTTTCTGGTCCATCATCCCTGATAACCTGCCCTATCTGCTTTACACTGAGTTTCTTAATCATGAGAGGCCCTACCAGTAAGGCGATGGATAGCGCAGTCAAAACCCCCAAAATGGCACGTAGTGTTAAATATGAAAAAACATTAAATGCACTATAGTATTGAGACAAATATTCAGCCAGAGCCAATAACATTATTCGCCACCTTTTATTGTTTGCTTCTTGTTTAAAGAATCATCTAAAGTCTTATCAATTAATTTATCAACAACCGTTTCCATTGCCATCGTCCTGGAACCTTTTATTAATACCACGCTATGTTTATCCAGTTTACTTTTTACTGTGTGAATTAATTCATTTTTATCTGAAAAATGAATGGCATGTAAAACATGTTCATCTGTTTCCGCAAAGACTGAATTATAGCCATTAGCAGTTTCCTGACTCAGAGGGCCTACTGTAAACAATTGCTTAATACCCATTTTTGCCACATCGACACCCAATTGATAATGCAATTGACGTGACTCATTACCCAATTCACCCATATCACCCAGAATTAAAATAGCTTCGCCTTTAATCTTATTTTCTATCTGTTTTATTGCATCAATTCCTGCTCTCACTGAACCCGGATTGGCATTATAAGTATCATCAAAAATCATCGCGCCATTAAGCCCCGGCTTTTGTTCCAAACGACCCGAGACATTAGTAAAACTTTCCAGGCCATTTCTGATATGCTCCAAAGTGCAGCCTGCAGACAGTGTAACGGCAGCAGCAGCCAGTGCGTTATAAACATTATGTTTACCAAACTGCTTCAGATGAATTATTTGTTCTCCATCAGGAGTTTTAATTGTTAATTCAAGACCATCATGTAATTGTTTATAATCAGCGCTGATATCAGGTGCTTTCTTTAAACCACCTGATTTTAAACTACCTGAGCTTAAACCAAACGTCAGTTGTTTTATCTTACCCTTCTGACCGAGCTGCTCCTGCCCCCCATGTTCCTTACAGAAGTTTTGCCAGTACTGTGCAAAATCATCATCTGCATTGATAACTGCTGTGCCGTCACTCTCAATCCCTGTATAAATTTCTGCCTTGCCTCTGGCAATACCTTCGATAGAACCAAAGCCTTCTATATGAGCATGAGTAACATTGGTTATTACAGCAACATCAGGTTGTACCATATTAACTAATTGTTGAATTTCACCAATATGATTAGCACCTAATTCTATAACAGCAGCTTTATGCTCTTTTTTTAATCTCAAGAGTGTTAGAGGTACACCAATATCATTATTAAGATTCCCTTTTGTTGATAGTACTGCCTCAACACCATAAGCCTGCTGAAAAATTGCTGCCGTCATTTCCTTAACTGTTGTCTTACCACAACTACCCGTGATGGCCACAATCGGCAGAGAAAATGCTGAACTCCATAATGATGCAAGATCACCTAATGCAACCCGAGTATTTTCAACAATAATCTGGGGCAGCACTGAACTGCAGCACTGTTCAACAATCAGTCCACAAGCCCCTTTTTCTTCAGCTTGCTTAATGTATTCATGGCCATCAAAGTTTTCGCCTTTGATAGCGACAAACAAATCCCCAGCTTCAAGCGTTCGAGTATTAATGCTTACTCGGGAAAAAACGCGATCTTCACCAATTAAATCAACACCTAATGAAGCGGCTACCTGAGCCAGGGTCTGATTCATTTGAAACTTACCCTCCGTTTTTCACTATTTGTGCTTTTATTTAAGAGCTGATTGAACATCAATGTTTTTGTCCTTTCATATAAAAGGACAATACACTGTCCTTATCACTAAAAGGAAAGCGTTGACCATTAATTTCCTGGTAGTCTTCATGACCTTTACCTGCAATCAACACAACATCATCTGCTGTCATCGACTGCAATGTGGTATGAATCGCTTTTTCTCTATCGATTTCTGTCACAACATTATCCAGATTATTAAATCCGCTTATAATTTCTTCAATAATTTGCTCTGCAGATTCTGTCCTGGGATTATCGGAAGTCACAACAATCCGGTCTGCCTGTTGCTGCGCCGCTTTTGCCATCATGGGGCGTTTACCCTTATCACGATCACCACCACAGCCGAAGAGGCAAATTAATTTTCCCCTGGTGTGTGCTTTTAGTGCGCAAAGCCCTTTATCCAAAGCATCAGGCGTGTGAGCATAATCCACAACAATAAGCGGCAGCTCAGCCATTGCATTATCAATCAGCTCAGGATGAATTATAATTTTTTCCATTCGTCCTGGTACAACTGCCAGTTTTTCAACACTTGAAACAATCGTATTAATGTCATATCCCTGAGAGTGCAATGCAGCAATAGATGCCAGTAAATTTTCAATATTAAAGTCACCGACCATATGAGCCTTCACTGTAAAAACGCTCTCTTTTACATGTAGGATAAAAGAAATACCATCATTGCTCAGATTAATTTCATCAGCGTAATAATCAGCACTTTTATCTTTTTTTGAATATCGAACAACTGAAACTTTTTTACTCTCTGAGACCGCAGAGTCAGATGCCGGTGACTCATTTTTTAATGACTTTGTTTTTAATACGTCGGTTTTTAATGAATCCGCTTTTAATGAATCAAGAATAACATCAGCAAATGAATCATCCTGATTCACAATCACCTGTTTGAGTGATGAAAAATGAAACAGTTTTAATTTTTCATCGGCATACGATTTCATATCACCGTGATAATCCAGATGATCACGCGTTAAATTAGTAAAGATTGCACAATCAAACTCAACACCATTCACCCGCCCCTGAGATAAAGCATGTGATGAAACTTCCATAACCAGTGTTCTGGCCTGCTCATCACGATATTTTGCAATTAATGCCTGTAGCGTCACAGCATCCGGCGTGGTATGAGTACTTTCTTCAAGCTGACCATAAAAACCATTCCCCAGAGTACCGATAACTGCACACTGCTTTGCAGCAACTGGGTTAGTACTGGAAGCGTTTTCTATATCATGTATTAACTGTGCAATAAAGTGTGCAGTCGATGTTTTTCCATTGGTGCCTGTTACACCAATGACACTCAAAGAACGGCTTGGATGCTGATAAAAACGTGATGCTATTGCACCAACATTCTCATGCAGATCCTCAACTTTAATAAGAGGCACATTAACAGAACCGTCTTCTCTTTGTGCAAGGCAATTGGCAGGCATAGTTTCAACATCTTTTGTTGGTTCCCAGGCAATACAACTGGCTCCAAGATTAATCGCTTCGCCCGCATAAGCGATACCATGCTGTGAGCCATTTCCTACACTGGCGCAGGCTAAAAACAGATAACCTTCATGTACTTTCTTACTATTAAGTGATAAGCCTTTGAAAGTAAGCTTACAATTTTCGACCCCACTAAAATCAACAAAACCATCTAACAGTGACTGTAGATGGTTATGTGGGTATTGCTTTTCCCTTTTTGCCGTAAGGGTTTTCGCCAGGGACATATTTGATGACCTGGCTAAGGGCAGTTGACTTGTCATCCCTGCCTCCCGATATGCTGCTCTATTTGTGTGACCACATCCGGCTGACTGATGTCATCCGGGTCAACATTAAACAATCTTAGTGCACCTGACATAACGGTAGAAAAAAGAGGTGCAGCGACCAAACCACCATAATAATCACCATTATTTGGCTCATCAATCATAACCACAATGGCCATTTTGGGATCACTTGCAGGGGCATAGCCGGCAAAAACCGCACTGTATTTCTTTTTCGTATAACCTCCCTGTCTGGAGGTTTTTTTCACTGTGCCGGTTTTACCAGCAACCTTATAGCCTGCCACTGAAGCTTGTGGTGCTGTACCACCTGATTGAACCACACGCTGCAGCATCTTATTCACTTGTTTCAGAGAACGTGATGACAGTGATACTCGTTGTATTGGCTCGTGTGCTAAGGAGCTTGATTCATTTTTCTTATATGAATCATTTTGCGCTAAAAATGTGACTGGCAATTTATTACCCTGCCTGGCAATGATGCTGTACGCATTTGCAAGCTGCAGATTAGTGACCGACATACCATAACCAAAAGAAAGTGTGGCCTGCTCAATTTTAGAAACTCGTCTTGGACGAACCAGACGGCCTGAAGATTCACCAGGAAAACCACTCCCCGTATCACTGCCAAAACCAAAGCTGTAATAAGTATCCCAAAGCAGTGGTTTTGATAAGCTCAAAGCAATTTTTGAGGTACCGACATTACTTGATTTTTGTATCACAGTAGAGACATCAATTGTTCCATAAGCATGGGTATCTTTAATGGTTTTACCATTAATCATAAACCAGCCGTCACCCGTTTCTATTTGCGTGCCCGGACTATAGCGACCACTATTTAAAGCAGCTGCAATTGAAATCGGCTTCATTGTTGAACCCGGCTCGAACAGATCCGCTATCGCCCTGTTACGGTATAGTCTTGACTTGCGATCTTGTAATCGGTTTGGATTAAATCCCGGCTGACTCGCCATGGCAATCACTTCACCTGTTTCAATATCTAATACCACAATAGACCCTGATTTTGCCTTATGTTGTTGGACAGTTTTTTTTAGTTCTTTATAAGCCAGATACTGAATACGACGATCCAGACTCAAACTTAAATTATTTCCCGGCTGAGGCGCTTTGATTTGCTCCTCAATTGCAAAAATACGACCCAAACGATCTTTAACCACACGCTTGCTGCCTGATTGTCCACTTAACCACTCGTTATAAGCCAGTTCCATTCCTTCCTGGCCGTTATCATCAACATCGGTAAATCCCAAAACATGGCCAAAAATTTCACCATCAGGATAATAGCGTCGATATTCTCTTTGGACATGAATCCCTTTGACATTCATGTTTAAAATTCGCTGTGCTAAATCAGGGCTAATGCGTCTCTTAATATAGACAAATTCTTTATTAGCTCGTTTTTTTATTTTATTTTTAATGTACTGACTGTTTAGCTTTAATAATTTGGCAACCTGATAAATTTTCTTATTATTTGCTGCAAATTCTTTCGGGTTAATCCAAATGGATGAAACCGGCGTACTAATCGCTAATGGATAACCATTTCTATCGGTAATCATGCCACGATGAGCGGTAACCTCCAGTTGCCGTAAAACCCGGGCATTTCCCTGCCCTTTTAAAAACTCATTATTAACAACCTGTAAATCCAGAACTCGCCAAATCAGAACACAGCAAACCGCAACAAGGATCAAATAAATAAAATTGATCCGGTATGGCTGTATATGACTGATTACCTTTGGCATATTATCAAAATCTATTTTACAATTCGTAACCCGGATAATCCCTCCGCTTAAAGCGCCTATGAGATTAACCTGCACTACTTTAATATTAAATTTACTGCCTTATAAAGATAACATCACTGGTATCAGGAGTTATCATCTGCAGTTTTTCTTTTGCTATACGTTCAATTCGAGCATGAGTTGCCCAGGTATTTTGCTCTAATTGCAACTTCCCCCATTCAACTTCCATATCATCTCTTTGTTTTTCCATTTGTTGGAGTTCAACAAACAGCTTACGATTATAATGTTTTACATAAACAACGCTGATGGCAGAGACAAAAGTCACAATCAGCAAAATCATTATAAATAATACTTTGCCACTCATACTCTTAATCTCCGCTTAAGCATTTCAGCAATAAAAATTTGTTTCCAATCCTATGTGGAATGGATAAATTCCTGAATGCTATAACTTACAAGCCACTCTCAATACAGCACTTCTAGCGCGAGGATTATCAGATAGCTCTTGTTTGCCTGCTTTGATCCTTTTACCGACTAACTTCATCTTTCGGTTAACCGCTTCGTCCATAACAGGTAAATCGGGTGGTAACTTGTCACCCTCAACCATATGTCTAAAAAAACGTTTTACTTTTCGATCTTCAAGAGAGTGGAAACTAATCACAGCCAGACGTCCTTTTTCAGCAAGACATCGATAACTTTGCTGTAAACATTCATCCAGATCACCTAACTCATTGTTGATAAAAATCCGTATCCCCTGAAAGCTGCGGGTTGCCGGATGTTTTTTCTTTTCCCAACGAGGGTGAGCCTGTTTTATAATGTCTGCTAACTGCTTAGTATCATTAAGTAATTCATTTTCTCTGGCTAAAACAATCGCTTTGGCAATGCGCCTTGAGTAACGTTCTTCACCATATTCATACAATACATTCGCAATATCTTCTTCTTTGGCCTTATTGATCCATTGTGCGGCACTTATACCCTGTTGATCATTCATACGCATATCCAGCGGACCTGATTGCTGGAAACTAAAGCCTCTTTGCGGATCATCCAGTTGGGGTGAAGAAACCCCTAAATCTAACAGGATACCATTGACTTTGCCGCAAAGGCCCTGTGAAGTAAGATGCTTCTCCAGTTCGGCAAATGAACCATGATGAATACTAAATCGTCTATCATCAGCAAATTTTTCTTCAGCAGTTGCAATCGCCTGCGGATCTTTATCAAAAGCAATCAATCGGCCTGAATCACCTAATTGCCCCATAATAAGTTGTGAATGCCCGCCTCGACCAAAGGTGCCATCAATATAAATACCTGCCGGGTCAATTGCTAATGCTTCAATTGACTCATTAAGTAGTACCGCCTTGTGTTCAAAACGCTTCGCTTCTATGGTCACAGTTTCTAAGGTCACAGTTTTAAGGTCATAGCATTTATCTATAAAGTGCTCACTTTATAGAGAGAGTGATTCTAACTCTTCAGACAATTCCAGCTCTTCATCATCTTCCCATTCACGATTCCAGCTGTCTTCATCCCAAACTTCAAATTTATTACCAATACCAACCAAAACAATCTGTTTATCCAGACCCGTTTTTTCTCTTAGATAAGGCGGCAGATTAATTCTGCCGTTTTTATCCATATCACAATCGGTAGCATGCCCCAGATACAGACGCTTTATTCTGACAGCGGCTTTATTCACACTGGAAAGTTTAACCAGCCTGGCTTCAACTTCTTTCCAGTCATTGTAAGGATAAATCACCATACGTTTTTCAGTATCCAGAGTAATGACAAGGTGACCCGCACAATCATCCATAAGACGTTCTCTATAACGACTTGGAATCGCTAAACGTCCTTTGGCATCAAGATTGAGTTTGCTTACACCATTTAACACAGTAATTTACCGTTATTTAACTGTCGTGTTGTTTTACTTGAGGAATTTATGAAGCAGATGCTCAAATGATAAAAAAAGGCTTAATTATCCAACAGATACCACTTTAGCCCACTTTTTACCCATTCCGATCCACTTTACCCCACAATTGCAACTATAGAAACTGTTGAGGATAAGGTCAAGTAAAATCGTATAATTTTTCTGTTTCTTTCTTTTATGACAATGACTTAGCCGATATACCATTAAATTTAACAGGGCTAATTTACTATTAAATCAGTAGCTTATTGATATTTGTTCATGAGGGGAGTAAGGATTGGTCAATATTTTAAAAATTATTATTTTCACTACCAGAGAAAACCATAACTTATACTTATATAGCACTTAGGACAATTTTATGGGAAAACGGCTGTATTAATAATATTAAAAGAATTAGAAGTAGCTAAAAACACAACATTTAGTTAAATAATAAACAAAAAGCACAAGATGATGTGGTTTGTTTTTTGTACAGGAAACAGTAATTATAAATTCTGTCTTATCATGAATGGATAGAGATAAATTGCTTTAAACTTAAAGAAACACGGTGAGTTTATAGAATAC
>JAPVVU010000008.1 GCA_028571885.1 Gammaproteobacteria bacterium
AATTTTTTCTTTAACTTCTTCTAAAGGTTTAGCATCAGCAGGTATTCTTTCAATCACTCGAATAACGACAACATGATCATCACCTAATTCAATTAAGTCACTATTATTACCTTCTTCAAGAACGCTCTCACCAAAAGCAATATTGAGCAATTTAGCATTTGAAAAAATACCTTCACCACCCTTAGTGCTCATCAGCTTGCTTTCTTTGATCTTCATATTAAGTTCTGCAGAAACAGGTTCCAAAGAATCCGGCTGCTCATAAGCCATTGTCTGCATCAACTCAACTTTTTCAAAATATGAATTTTCTACCTGATCAAACTGAATAGACTCAATTATCTCACCTTTAACAGTTTCCAGAGGTTTTGCTTCACCCCCTTCAATAGAAGTGAGTTTAATTATGTGATAACCAAAAGAAGATTCAATCAGTTCAGAAACATCACCCGGGTTTAAAGAAAATGCACTTTCTTCAAAAGCTGGAACCATTTGACCTCTTCCAAAAAATCCAAGATCACCACCATTTTCAGCAGAACCCGGATCCTTTGAGTATTCTTTTGCCATTTCAGAAAAATCAGCACCCTGATTTATTTTATCCAGAACTGCCTGGGCTTCTGCTTTCACTTTGTCTTTGCTCTCTGTGTCAGCATCAGTTGGGAAAGTAAATAGAATATGGCTCGCCTTACGACGTTCTGTTTGAGTGTACTGCTGCAGGTTATCCTGATAGTATTTATTTATCTGCTCATCTGAAATTTGTACATCATTGGCCAGAACTTTTCGCGAAATTTCAAGATAAGCTAACTTAATCTGTTCCGGATTTTCAAACTGATTTTGAAAATTTTGATAATAATTTGTTATTTCTTCATCAGTTACTGTCACAGCATCTTGAAAACTTTCAGCTTTAATAATTGTATAAGCCAGATCTCTTTTTTGTTTAACTAATTGAATAACACGTTTAACTTCCTGCTCTGAAACAAAAGAGGAGCTATTGATGCCTTCAGAAAATTGCTGCAGCAATAATTGTGTTGCTATCGATTGACGATAATTGGCCTTACTATAAGCACTTGGTAAATACCGGTTATAGAGTTCTTCTGAAAAAAGACCATCCAGTTGAAAACTACTGTCAGTACGAACATAAAAATCGATTTGTTGTTTACTGATAGACTGACCAGAACCTGCCAGAAAATTAATCAAAGCACGGTTATTAATTAATTTTTCCAGTACGACTTTCTTGATAAGTGCATCGTCCAGCTGGCCTTTATATTCTTTTGCTTCATTCTGGACAGCATTTTGAAACTCCTGAACAGAAACTTTATAGTCACCCACATTAGCTACTGATGGATTTGCATCAGGCGTGATATAACTATTAATACCCCATAAGGCAAAAGGAATTGAAATCAGAATAACGATTACCCAGGCAAACCAACCTGTTGCCCTTTCTCTGATACTATGTAAAAGCATTAATTTATCTCATCCAATAATGTAAAAAAATTTACAAAAAAAAAGCGCGTCAAAAACGCGCTTTTCAAATATGGCGGAACGGACGGGACTCGAACCCGCGACCCCCTGCGTGACAGGCAGGTATTCTAACCAGCTGAACTACCGCTCCAAATTTTTTCATGTAAAAAACAGTTTTAAATTAAGTTCTATATTTGTGCTTCAAGAAAAGACTTGTTGACCAAATTATAAAAACTGAATTTAAATGGTGGGTGATATAAGATTCGAACTTATGACCCCCGCCTTGTAAGGGCGGTGCTCTAACCAGCTGAGCTAATCACCCAATATTCTTTTCAAATGAACCTTCTTTTATATAAGAAGTTTTAAATAAGAAGTTTTATAAAAGAGTATAGTAAGAGTAAAATTAAACAGCATTATAAATTTAATTTATAATGCTGTTTAAATGAAAGTGGCTTAGTTTACCGCTTCTTTTAGTGCTTTACCAGCTTTAAATGCAGGATTTTTTGATGCTTTAATTTGGATAGTTTCGCCAGTACGAGGGTTGCGTCCAGTACGTGCAGCTCTCTCTCTTACTTCAAAAGTTCCAAACCCTATTAAGGTGACAGGCTCATTACTGGCAAGTGAATCAGTAATTGCTTTAATTGTTGCATCTAATGCACGACCAGCTGATGCCTTAGGTAAATCAGCATTTTCAGCAATGGCATTTATTAGTTCGGATTTATTCACAAAAGCTCCCCTTTTTGTACCTATAAAAACATCTAAAGTAATGTCTGATTTTTAAAAAAATAAAAGCATCAAAATGTAATTATAGATAGAATATAAAAAAATTATTAAATAACACAAGTCTTGTGTAACAACGGTTACAAGCATGTATTGAAGCAAAATTTATTGTTAAAATCTAGCAAAACTTATCATTTCTTTATAATTTATTTAAAATAGTATAAAAACATACACTGCGCAGATATTATTTCAAACAATATTAATCATATAAAATTATAACAAAACAAGATGTTACAAGTTATTTAAAAAATATGGCATAACAAATAAGCGACAAAAAAAATAATAATAAATTAATTAAATTCTATTAAAATAATTTTTAACAGAATCTATAGAACAGAAATAAATGCATAAAAAAACACCAATATAAGAGTATTGATGTTTTCTTATCACTATTTTCTAAAGATATTATGTTAGAAAAAATATTAATGTGCTCTAATAGATGGTGCTTTTTTTCTTGATTTAACCTTTGAAGCAACACCACTTTCTTTTATTGGTTCCGGCATATGAACCAGAGCAATTTGTAAAACTTCATCAATCCACTGTACGGGTATTATATCAAGTTTTGTTATGATATTTTTAGGTAATTCAACGAGATCTTTTTTATTTTCTAATGGAATAATAACTGTCTTTATACCACTTCTCAAAGCCGCTAAAAGTTTCTCCTTAAGCCCGCCTATGGGTAAAACTTCACCCCGCAGTGTTATTTCACCAGTCATTGCAACATCAGCTTTTACAGGAATCTCTGTGAGGGCAGAAACGAGAGCTGTACACATTCCGATACCAGCACTTGGCCCATCTTTTGGAATGGCACCTTCTGGAACATGAATGTGAATATCCCTGGTTTCATATATTTCATGAGGGATGCCTAGCGTGTCTGAACGACTACGAACAACTGACATAGCAGCCTGAATAGATTCTTTCATTACGTCACCTAATTGACCAGTGACACTATTTTTTCCTTTACCCGGCATTACGGCGGTTTCAATTGTTAAAATTTCGCCACCCACTTCTGTCCATGCAAGGCCTGTAACCTGACCGACCTGATTTTCCTGTTCTACACTGCCATAGCGGAAACGACGAACACCCAGATATTTTTCAAGATTACGGCTGGTTACAGCCACCTTCTTAGTTTTCTTATCCAGTAAAATTTCTTTTACAATCTTACGGGCTATTTTAGCCACTTCCCGTTCTATACTCCGTACACCAGCTTCGCGTGTGTAATAACGAACAATATCACGAATCGCACCTTCACTAATGGTTAATTCAGTTTTATTTAAACCATTATTTTTTAATTGTTTAGGAATTAAGTAGCGAGCAACAATATTTATTTTTTCTTCTTCGGTATAACCCGGGAGACGTATCACTTCCATACGATCAAGTAATGGTCCTGGAATATTCATGCTGTTAGAAGTCGCGACAAACATGACTTCTGACAGATCGTAATCCACTTCCATATAATGATCATTAAAGGTATTGTTTTGTTCCGGGTCTAAAACCTCTAGTAATGCTGAAGATGGATCACCACGCATATCCATGGCCATTTTATCAATCTCATCCAATAAGAAAAAAGGGTTTTTAACTTCAACTTTTGACATATTCTGCATGATTTTGCCAGGCATTGAACCGATGTATGTTCGTCTATGTCCCCGAATTTCAGCCTCATCTCGTACACCACCTAATGACATACGTGTGAATTTGCGATTGGTTGCCCTGGCAATGGATTGTCCCAGTGACGTCTTACCGACACCTGGAGGCCCAACAAGACATAAAATTGGCCCTTTGAGTTTTTTCATTCGCTGTTGAACCGCGAGATACTCCAGGATACGTTCTTTCACTTTTTCAAGTCCATAGTGATCTTCTTCCAGAATTGCTTCTGCCTTAGTCAGATCATGACGTACTTTTGAGCGTTTTTTCCATGGAACATTGGTCAACCACTCGAGATAATTTCTAACAACAGATGCTTCTGCTGACATGGGAGACATCATTTTTAGTTTATTCAGTTCTGCCATGCCTTTTTTCTTTGCTTCAGCAGAAAGACCTGATTCTTTAATTTTAGTTTCGAGCTCTTCAAGCTCATTGGGCACATCATCAATATCATTGAGTTCTTTCTGAATCGCTTTCATTTGCTCATTCAGATAATATTCACGCTGACTTTTTTCCATTTGCTGCTTAACACGGCCGCGTATACGCTTTTCTACCTGAAGAATATCAATTTCAGATTCCATTTGTACTAACAGATGCTCAAGCCGTTCACGTACATCTGAAATTTCCAGAATGACCTGTTTTTCTTCAATTTTAAGCGGCATATGCGCAGCAATGGTGTCAGCCAGGCGACTTGGATCTTCAATACTCGATAATGAGGACAGAATTTCAGGCGGCACTTTATCATTCATCTTGACGTATTGATCAAACTGGTTCATTACCGTTCTGGTCAGTACATCCGCTTCTTTTTCTTCAATTTTACTGCTTTCACAAATTGATATCTGGGCAGTATAGAAGTCATCTGAAGTAAACAGGTTGTCAACATGAGCACGCTCATCACCTTCAACTAAAACTTTAACTGTACCATCAGGTAATTTTAATAGTCGAAGAATAGAAGCAATTGTCCCAACCGAATTAATATCTTCAGGTTTCGGATCATCATCTGATGCATTTTTTTGTGCAATTAAGAGAATTTTTTTGTCTTCTTCCATGGCTGCTTCAAGTGCATGGATTGATTTATCACGTCCCACATAAAGAGGTATCACCATATGAGGATATACCACAACATCTCTTAACGGTAAAACCGGGTAAATTTGAGTTGTATCAGTTATTTTAGAAATATTGGTTTCATTCTCCATCAAGGAGCCCTCTTATATTACGTGCTATTTAGTTTTATATGCTATGTATTGTATAAACCTGGAAGCAACTTGCAGCATAGCTGTAAGACATATTTTTTTCACTTCTGGATGTTAAATACTGTATGTATTAAATATGGGTGTTAAGGGTAAAAAATCAAGTCGGTATGGTTTTTTATATGCGTTAAACATAAAAAAAGAGGCTCTAAAGCCTCTTTTCTTATACTTAAACAGCACTATGTTACTTCAATTGAAAATAGTCATGATGGATTATTCTCCAGAAGCTTTTTTATCAGCATTTGCGTAAATAAGCAGAGGTTTAGATAAACCATTAATCACAGACTCATCCACAACAACAGTTTCAACATCATCTATTGAGGGTAATTCATACATTGTATCCAATAGAGTCTGTTCAAGAATTGAACGCAAACCACGCGCTCCGGTTTTCCTCTCCATTGCTTTAGTCGCAATGGCTTTAAGTGCTTCTTCTCGTAAATCGAGGTGAGCGCCTTCCATTTCGATTAACTTACTGTATTGTTTTGCTAAAGCATTTTTTGGCTCAGTAAGAATTCGAATCAGCGCATCTTCATCCAGTTCACGCAGTGTCGCAATAACGGGTAAACGACCGACAAACTCTGGAATCAAGCCATAACGAGTCAAATCTTCAGGCTCTATATCTTCAAGCAATTCACCAAAAGTTTTCTTATCATCCTTGCTGGTTACTTCTGCTCCAAAACCAATACCGCTCTTGTCTGAACGATTTTGGATGACTTTATCCAGTCCAGAGAAAGCTCCGCCGCATATGAATAGGATATTAGCTGTATTGACTTGCAAAAATTCCTGTTGAGGATGTTTACGGCCACCTTGTGGCGGTACAGATGCAACAGTTCCTTCAATTAATTTTAATAATGCTTGCTGTACACCTTCTCCAGATACATCACGTGTAATTGAAGGATTATCAGATTTACGAGAAATTTTGTCAATTTCATCAATGTATACAATACCTGTTTGAGCTTTTTCTACGTCATAATCACATTTTTGCAGCAGCTTTTGGATAATATTTTCAACATCTTCACCAACATAACCCGCTTCAGTCAATGTCGTTGCATCAGCAATAGTAAAAGGAACATCCAGCATGCGAGCCAGAGTTTCAGCAAGTAATGTTTTACCAGAACCCGTTGGTCCAATCAGTAAAATATTGCTCTTTGATAATTCAACATCATCTTTTTTATAGCCGCTTTCCAATCGTTTATAATGATTATAGACTGCAACAGAGAGAACTTTTTTAGCACCTGCCTGGCCAATAACATATTCATCAAGGTTTTTATTGATCTCACGCGGCGTAGGTAATTTTTTACCTGGAACTGAACCACCCTGCTCCTGAATTTCTTCACGAATAATATCATTACAGAGTTCTACGCATTCGTCACAGATGAATACTGAAGGACCTGCAATTAATTTCCTAACCTCATGTTGGCTTTTACCGCAAAAAGAACAGTAAAGTAACTTTCCATTGTCATCTTTATTTTGAGTATCATCACTCATAAAACGAACCTCATATCAGGGAATTGTAAGCCCCTTATTTTTATATTAGAAATTTATACTAAAAGTTTAAACAATAGCTTTATACTTTCACTTTACACTTTAGTTTTATACTATCAAGAATACTTTTGAGCTTTAACTCAACTAATTTTTTATATAATTAACATATATATGACTTATTCACTAATAAATCAACATATATCATCAGATAAAGCAGTTAAACTACACATTCTTAACAAAAAATAAAGAAAACCGTTATGAAAAACCAGCTATTCAATTTAGCTGCTTTCTGTTGAACTTACTGCACGTTGTGTGATCACCTCATCAATCAAGCCATAATCAACCGCCTGCTCAGCACTGAGAAAATTATCACGATCAGTATCCCGTTCAATCACCTCCAGAGTTTGTCCCGTATGTTGCGCCATAATCTGATTAAGCTTATCTTTAAGAGCAAGAATTTCTTTTGCATGAATTTCAATATCAGATGCCTGTCCCTGAAAGCCACCCAATGGCTGGTGAATCATCATGCGTGAATTGGGCAGGCAATAACGTTTACCCTTTTCGCCCCCAGTCAGCAACAAGGCGCCCATGCTGGCAGCCTGACCAATACACATGGTGCTTACATCAGGTTTAATAAACTGCATCGTGTCATAGATAGCCATCCCCGCAGTCACAGAACCGCCTGGAGAATTAATATAGAGGTGTATATCTTTGTCTGGATTTTCTGATTCAAGAAATAATAATTGCGCAACAATTAGATTAGCCATATGATCTTCAACCTGGCCAACTAAAAAAATCACCCGCTCTTTTAATAATCGTGAATAAATATCATAAGAGCGTTCCCCTCTTGCTGTCTGTTCAATAACCATTGGTACAAGACCAAGAGCATCAACCTGTGCAGCTTTATTTGTGATTTCATTATTTATCATTAAGTTACAGTCCTTATTTGATTTTAGACTCAATAGTTGAATTTTGTAGATATAGTTGAATTTTGTAGATATAGTTGAATTTTGTGGCTATGACTGAAGAGCATAACATTTATTGCCCTTCAGCAAAAAGCCATCATCTATATTGTTAAAGAAATTAAGCTTCTTCCTGCTTAGGATTCATAAACTCCGTGAAGCTGAATTCCTTCTCCGCAATAGTGGCTTGTTCACATGCCCAGTCAACTATTTGTTCTTCAAGAACAAATGACTCTATTTCAGCCAGTTTATCTTTATGGGACATATAATAATCCATTACTTCCTGCGGATTTTCATAAGTTACAGCTAATTCATTAATTTTTTCTTTTACTGACTCGGGAGATGCTTTAATTTCATTCACTTTGACTAATTCAGCCAGCAGCATACCAAGGGAAACACGGCGTTTGGCCTGCTCTTCAAACAAACTTGTTTGTAATTGAGCTTCACCCTGTCCTTGTAATTGATACTGAGATTGCATTTGCTCAGCCATATTTTTAGCTTCTTCTTCAACCAATGCTTTAGGAACAATAATATCATTGATTTCCAGAATAGAATCCATCACTTGATTCTTAAGTTTTGCAGAAATAGCTTTATCTAATTCAAGTTGCATGTTCTTCTTAACTTCAGCCCGAAATGCATCATTCCCGCCTTCGCTTACGCCAAATTTAACGAAAAATTCATCATTCAGTTCCGGCAGTGTTGCTTCTTTGACAGCAGAAACAGTCACTGCAAATTGCACATCTTTACCAGCAACATCTTTGTAATGATAATCTTCAGGAAATTTAAGATCAAGCGTCAGCTCGTCACCAGCCTTAGCACCTTTAATTCCATCCTCAAAACCATCAATCATTTGTCCCTGGCCAAGAGTAACGGGCACCTGTTTACCATCATTGCCTTTAAATGCTTCACCATCAATAGTACCAGTAAAATCAACAACCACCTGATCTTCAGCCTGAGCACCTCGTTCAACATCAGTGAAGCTTTGGTTTTGCTTGCGGATATTTTCAACAGTCGAGTCAATATCTTCTTCACCGATAGTAACACTTGCCTTTTCAAAAGCTTGTCCATCTAATGACGCTGGTGATATTTCAGGGTAAACTTCAAAAACTGCTTTATACTTAACACTGTTTTTGTCATCATTTTCAATCATATCGATTGCTGGCTGACCAGCAGGCTTTAATTTTTCCTGATTGACCGCTTCAAAATAACTTTGTTGAAGCTTTTCATTTAAAACTTCTGCTTCAACATGGCCGCCATAACGCTTCTTAATAACAGACATTGGGATTTTGCCTGGACGAAAACCATTAATTTTTGCTGTTTTAGTCAACGATTGTAAACGGGTATTAACCTCACCATTGATATCTGATGTTGGAAATTCAACAATCATTTCTGTTTCAAGACCATCTTTTGTTTCTACTGAAACCTGCATTTTATATCCTCGTTACAATCGAATTAATTTTAATAAACTCATTACCGATATGACACAAATGTAACATAATAGTCAATTACACCCTGTGTCACATCGGTAATGAGTTTTATACAATATAGCTAAGCTGATATATATAGCCTAACCACATATTATACAATATCTTGTCATTAATATTTAATACTTTTTATCAAAGAAACAAAGAAAAATTGCTATTTTGAACAGAAACTGGCGATAGGCATGTTAAAAAAACAGCTGAAATGAAAAGGGGAATATTTTTCTAATCAATTACGCAACCTAAGATCAATAGAATAGATAATGAAATGCCAGTTGGATTGATTGAAAATGACATCAGAAAAATGACTGGGGGTATTAAGTATGATGAATAACTAAGTTGTTATTTTTACAAGAAATAATTGGTGCGGATGGAGAGACTCGAACTCTCACGACTTGCGCCACTGGTACCTAAAACCAGCGTGTATACCAATTTCACCACATCCGCGAAATATTTAATTTTTTACAGATTACCAGATTTTGGGTAATGGGGTGAACGAAGGGGTTCGAACCCTCGACCGCAGGAGTCACAATCCTGAGCTCTACCAACTGAGCTACGCTCACCACAAAAATCTTTAGAACTTTTTATAACAACACTGCTTATAACAACACTGGATTTTAAATCAACCTGACTAGGCAAATATGGTGCGCCCGGCAGGACTCGAACCTGCTACCCTCGGCTTAGAAGGCCGATGCTCTATCCAGATGAGCTACGGGCGCAGAGACTATTTTCTAAATCATTTAAAACTAATCACATAAAGCTTAATCACACAAAAAAGTGACCAATAAAACCAATCCATAAATGACTTAGTAATAAAATTGGTCGGGGTAGAGAGATTCGAACTCCCGACATCTTGCTCCCAAAGCAAGCGCGCTACCAGACTGCGCTATACCCCGATTAATGCATATAATCTGTCATTGCAACTTACACCTGTATAAGTACTTATTGTTATAAAGTACTAAAGATTCAAGTGATAACAGCTACTAAACATCAAGTGGTGCGTATATTAATGAGTTTACCATTGCAATGCAAGCGTTTTTTTCATATTTTTTCACTGAAAATAAATTACCCTCTTTTTCGTAATAAGTTTCCAATAACCTTTGTTTTTTAGGTAAAATATATTTCTATAAAAACCCTGGTTTGACTTACTTTAAACCTGCATACAAGTAAATTTTTGGAAGATCATAGACAATGAGCGCACAGATAATAGATGGCAAAGCTACTGCTGATAAAATTAAGGATCAGCTAAAGACACGTGTGGAAAAACGTAAGCAGCAAGGATTGCGTGTCCCCGGCCTTGCTGTTATCAAAGTCGGCAATGATCCCGCCTCAGAAGTATACGTTCGCAATAAACGCAATTCCTGCGAAAAAGTGGGCATTATTTCTATTGCTCATGATTTACCTGATGACACATCACAGGAAACGCTTTTAGCGCTTATTGATGAATTAAATAATGATGCTGGCATTGATGGCATATTGGTGCAATTACCTGTACCTGAACAGATTAATTCAGAAACAATTATTGAAAGAATTCATCCGGATAAAGACGTCGATGGTTTTCACCCCTACAATGTTGGTCGCCTGGCATTGCGTATGCCGGTCTTACGCCCCTGTACACCACGCGGGATTATGACTTTATTGGAGCAAACAATGGAACGCATGGGCCAAAGTATCAAAGGTATGAATGCGTGCATTGTCGGGGCATCTAATATTGTTGGTCGCCCAATGGGTTTAGAATTATTACTGGCGGGCTGTACAGTGACTACCTGTCATCGATTCACCAGGGATCTTGAACAACATGTGCATAATGCAGACATTCTGGTTGTCGCCGTTGGTAAGCCGGGGATTGTCAAGAGTGAATGGATAAAGCGCGGCTCTATTGTTATTGATGTTGGCATTAACCGACTTGATAACGGCAAGCTGATTGGTGATATCGACTTTGACATAGCCAAAGAAAAAGCAGGTTATATTACACCAGTTCCTGGTGGTGTCGGACCGATGACGGTTGCAACATTATTACAAAATACCGTTGATGCGGCTGATAACTTACATTCTTAAAAAGAGGCATTCTTAAAAAGAAGTCATATGTGGTAAGTTTTACGACTTCTCCAGGAATTTGCTAACTGGCTAATCGTATGCCTATAACCCAGACAAAACTCATCCCAGCAAGGAAAAATGTAACCATACTGCCTCTGGAATACCAGCGATATTTGTTTGCAATTGACTGTTGAGATTCGACAGAGATAATAAATGGACGTCGACTGTCAATAGGCTTTGATACCGTATGGATTTCTGACTGAACCAGGCGTTCTCCGAAGCTCTTTTCGACCTCCAACTCTGCCATTGCTATCACTTTTTGCCATTCATTCACATCAATTTCACCATCGCCATTCTCGTCAAACCGTGCAAGCAAAAAGTCAGGGCGTGTTTTCCATTTCGACAAAAGATCTCTGATTTCTCCTTTTTTATCTAATTTCTCTCTACGTCCGCCAATTGTTTTAAATCGGCCCAGCAAATAGAGTTCTTCACCCACGTCAATACGCTTTTCTGTATAACGGTAATTTTTGTTTCCAGTATATTTTGCTAGAGAAAGAATAGCGTTCGCTGATGTTGGCACAGAGATATTAGATTCTTTTGAACCATACCAGGTTTTTGAAAATGAAGGCGTAATAGCAGCATCCTCCGGATCAACCACACAGATCCCTGTTTCATCCGCTAACAAAAAAAGGTTATCACTGATTCCTGAATTAACTGTTTGCCAACTGGATTTAGAAAGGGAATGATTATCACTAGGGCCGATATCAAATTCTTTGACGTTTTGCTCAATTTTAAAGCTATACCAGAGGCATTGCCTATTACTCAGAGGAGATATTATGGGCATTCCTTTCATCAAACGTCCTTCACCTTCAAGTTCGACAAAACCCTGATGTGCCGAGCGTATTTTTGAAGTTGGCGTATCGTCTATGATTCGAGAGCGGTGAAAAAAACGGAAAATACCATATAAACTAGCTGCACAAATAGCTGCCGTAATAACCAGGAAAATAACAATTCCGGTATTATCAGCAGTGATAATTTGCTGTTTGAGAGAATCTAACATTTACAAAAACACTTTAAAGTCAATAGATTGCTAGCTAAATAGAGATTTCATATCAACATCTTTCTTTTCTTCTTCTTCAAACTCTAATAATAATTGCGCTTTAAAATTGAAAAAACGGGCAACAATTAGATCTGGAAATTGTTCAATACGGACATTGTTAATATTAACACTGTCATTATAATATTCACGCCGATCAGCGATAGCATCTTCCAGACCAGTAATGCGAGTTTGCAGGTGTTGAAAGTTTTCATTAGCTTTCAGTTCAGGATAAGCTTCTGAAACAGCAAACAAACTTCCCAAACCCAGTCTTAATTGCCCTTCAGCCATTCCAAGAGCAGCTATATCACCCGATTCTCTGGCCTGGGAAACTCCCGAACGAGCAGCAATAATTTTTTCCAGAGCTGAGCCTTCATATTGCATATATTGTTTACAAACTTCGACCAGTTTTGGTAATTCATCATGCCGCTGTTTCAATAAAATATCTATATTAGACCAGGCCTGAGAAACATTATGCTTAATTCTTACCAAGTTATTGTATATAGTAACAAAGTAAAAAGCAGCAATAATAATAATACCTAGAAAGATAAAAGTTCCTATATCCATAGAAATGGTTCCTTGATGGTAATAATGGGAATGATGGCTAAAAAACAGCGTATGCAATAAACATAGCAAATTTTAGAAAAAAATCTAGAATCGTGGGCAAGTCCTATGTCTGACTGGTATTCATCATTATTCAGCCAAAATTCAGCCAAAAGTCAACCACAGGATTTTCTCTGTGTTATATACAGGATGTTTTAGAACATATGGCCTAATTTGCCAGCTTTTGTCGACAAATAGTGGGAATTATGAGGGTTTTCACCATGTTTCCATGGCAGGCGTTCAACAACCTCTAAACCATGCTCTTCAAGTGCATTAACCTTGCGCGGATTATTAGTCATAAGGCGTATTTTTTTTACATTCAAGTATTCCAGCATATCCCGGGCGATGTCATATTCTCGCAGGTCTGCCTCAAAACCCAGTTGTTCATTAGCCTCAACAGTATCTGCCCCGCCATCTTGTAAATGATATGCCTTGATCTTATTGATCAGTCCTATGCCGCGACCTTCCTGCCGCAGATAAAGCAACACACCTCGGCCAACTTCAGCAATATGTTTTAATGCCGCTTCTAATTGAGGCCCACAGTCGCAGCGCAGACTAAACAATGCATCCCCCGTTAAACATTCGGAATGCATTCGCATATCAACGGGTTCACCATTGGCAATATCACCTAAAATCAGAGCGATATGTTCCTTGCCCGTCTGATCATCCTCAAAACCACAAATTGTAAATTCTGCCCATTGGGTTGGTAATTTGGCTGATTCAACAAACTTTAACGCCACTGTGACTCCTCGTCAGCTTGAACTTATAATCTAATCCAGTATTTTAGCATTATCTAATTACTTTGGAAAATTTCAATGCCACTTAAATATTAAAATACTTTTATGGCGCAATAAATTTATTTTCAGCACCTCTCTGGTAATGACTTGAATATTTCCCTCTTTCCTTAACATTAAGAGAAACAGGAAGACATTTATAAATAAGGTAACTATTCAGTGTGTATTTATTAATTACCCGTGTTAAGCCTATGGTCACTCATTTTTTTGACGTTGCTCTCTGTTATGAGAAGGCACTTCGTTCAAACAATCAAAGTCAAAAAAATAAGTAACCACAGGCTTTTTGTAAATAATATGCTGAATAGTTACAAAGTAAATACTATTTATTCAGTAAATTAGATGTTTCCTGTTTTTTTTCCGGGGTAACTTTTTTTAATCGTCTTTTATGTTGTATGTTGCCAACCTCACACCAATTATTGTATTGAGCAATTTCTTCAGGGGGCCAATAGAAAAAGTCTTCGGATAATGGGCAGTAACTTTTATTTAGACTTGCCATAGTAGTTTTCTCTTAATCTTTTTAAATATAATGTATTAAACAGCACTTATTTTGTGACTAAACAAATTTAATCATCAAAATGTGTTATTCCTGCTTGTCTATTCTGGCCAAATGATGAAGAATTATGACTTAAATGTGGCAATGACATAATGCCAGATATTTAGAGAGCGAAAAACACAGGTATATTAATTTGGTCAGACGAATAGTTATTGTAGAAGACGAACCAACAATACGGGACAATTACACTGAAATGCTGCTTCGCCAGGGTTATCAGGTCAATGCTTATGCCACAAAGCAGGAGGCAGAAAACGCTTTTAATCAAAGCACTCCGGATTTGGTTTTACTCGATATTGGCCTGGAAGATGAAATTGAAGGCGGATTTGATCTTTGCCGGCAACTACGTCAAATATCAGATACCTTACCTATTATTTTTTTAACTGCTCGTGATAATGACTTTGACACGATTTCTGGTTTACGCCTTGGAGCTGATGATTATTTAACTAAAGATATCAGCCTGCCCCACCTGAGCGCTCGAATATCAGCTTTATTCCGTCGAGTTAAAGCCATTCAGAATCAACCTCAAGAAGAAAAATTATTAATCATCAGTCAACTTCAAATTAACCTGGATCGCCTGGAAATCCAGTGGCAAAATCAAATTGTTGATTTAAGTCTGACTGAATTCTGGATGGTTCATTCACTGGTCAAACACCCCGGGCATGTAAAATCCAGAGAGCAATTAATGGATGATGCCAGTACTGTTGTTGATGACAGTACAATTACTTCACACATTAAACGGATCCGGCAGAAGTTCACCCAAATTGAGAAGAGTTTTAATTGTATAGAAACTATATATGGTGCAGGATACCGTTGGCGCTGTCACTAAAGGTACTTAGCTCACTTAAATCAAACATGAATTTCACAAAAAAAAATACCATCATAAAAGATAAACACAACAACAAAGATGGTCCTGATGAGCTGGGTTCTCGTAAGCGAGGTTTTCGACTGATAGGGCTGCGTGGAAAACTACTGCTTGCCACCCTGGCACTTTTTATATTACCCATAGCGGGCCTGAGCTATTTAAAAGAACTGGAACTGTTTTTAAAAAAAAACCATGCGGAATCAGTGCTGGTTATCGCAAAAACAATTTCATCTGTTTTTCGTGATAACTCTTCATTAATAACACTCAATCAACTGACTCAATCACCTTATCAGGCAATCTATTGCCATTCATTGAGAGACAATAAAATAATTGACGGCTTCGGCGATGATTGGTTTGCATTGCAAAACAGGCAGCAATATTTTTACCCCGCGACTAACAATGCTATTCATCCTACAAAAAACGCATCAAAAAAGTCTTTGCCGTCCTCTGTAAAAAGAAATGCCGACGATAATAATTTATCATTACTTTGTGCGAATGATGAGCAATATTATTATTTCCTGATCACTGTTAATAAACCTGCCATTGAAAAAGCTGCAGCATTCGGTCAGGTTGATTTTATAAACAATCATGCTTTCAACGCTATTAATTTCCAGTATCTTGATTATGCACACAGGGTACAGGATTATAACTTTAAACTCATCTCACCCGGCTGGGTTAATGGTCAACCGAACGATAGTCTGTTACATAGTAGTAAAAAACAAATTCCTGCAGAATGGCAGGAAAATAACCAGGGTTTTGTTTTAGAATTTAAAATACCTATTAGCCGAATTAATCGCTATATGGCATTTAAATTACAAAAATCAAAGCATCTATTATCTAATAGACAGACCAGCGAAATGCAGACGCTCATCGCCACTGCACCAGCAATTGAACTGCTCAAATCATCTGATCAGCTGAATCCTGTTATTCAGACCGATCCACTCAGTGTGTTAAAACTAGAACAGCTGGTTCCTCAAAATACTCGTTTATGGCTATTAAATAAACATCAATATATTAGTGCAAAAACAGCTCAATCATTTAATTCTGATACAGAATTAAATAACGAATATTCATTATTAGCATTATACAGACGTTTTTACCTCATCATTATGAACTACCCCGAACAGCAATCCTTCTATGGCAGCAACCAGGCACAAATAGACAACTATGCCATTCAATTAACGCTTAAAGGAAAATTAACAGCTGACTGGCTGGATACCCCGCATAGTGACAAAATGGTCTTATCTGTCACGACTCCCGTCTACGATAATGATAGCAATGTCATTGGCACATTAGTGCTTGAACAAAATAATGAAACCTTATTAGCACTTCAGGATAAGACATTTGAGCGCATTTTATTCCTGACTCTTATTTTATTTTTTTCGATCGCTCTTATCTTACTTTTTTTATCAACAAGACTGTTGAAACGTATTATAAATTTGCGCGATGATACTAATCTGGCTTTATCAAATGACGGTGTTATTTCAAATCAATTATATCGAAATGATAATGATGAAGTAGGTGACCTGGCACGCAGTTTTTCTACTTTATTATCTCGTATTGATCAGAATAATCAATATTTACGTTCTTTATCTGGAAAATTATCACACGAACTTAGAACGCCATTAACCATTATTAAGTCATCGTTAGAGAATATGGATCCGCTTTCTTTATCTGATGACAATAAAAAATATACTTTACGGGCAAACGAAGGATGTACACGTCTAGCAAATCTATTGAATCGGATGAGCGAAGCCAGTCGGCTTGAACAGTCAATTAATGCCATAGAGAAAGAAAAAATTGAAATGGTGAATTTTTTAGCCAGCTATATTGACGCTCAACGAGCCGCTGCTGCTAACGATAAGAAGACGATTGAAATATTATTCCAAACCTCATTAAATCAGTTAACTGTAAATATTTCGCCTGAGCTCATTGCCCAGCTGCTGGATAAACTTTTCAGTAATGCCATTAGTTTCCATAAAGAAAATACGCCTGTCAGTCTAAAACTGACAAGAGAAAAAAATGAGCTGAAAATTGAAATAAATAATTATGGTGATTTGATTGATAAAAATAAACTCAATTCTATTTTTACTTCACTCACAAGCTATAGAACAAAAAATGCACAGGATGTACATTTAGGATTAGGCTTATATATTTCCCGCTTAATCTGTGAGTTTCATAATGGCCACTTAAAAGCCGTCAACAATGAACAAAACCAGTCTGTCAGTTTTATTTTGAGTATGCCCATTACTTAATCTTTTGCTGAAAAAAATAAAGAGATCCAGTCTTTATGGTGTTCTATAACTAACATGGATATCTGCTCATGAATTTCACATGAATATAGCACGTGCAATTATTGCAAAAATCAGTTATAAGATTGACCAGTGAACACTTAACTAATCAAATATTATTAATAAGCCATATGGTTCTAAGATTCCTAAAATTTTTTTTACCTTTTCAACATCTGAACGATCATCAGTTAATTGAATTGGCAAATTTGATTCAAATTAAAAAAATACCTGCAAATGAGACATTCATCCAACTTTATAGTGATACAACGTATCAGTATTTTTTAATTGACGGCACGGTAGAAGTGGGTGATGAAACAGCCACTCAATGGCTGATACATTCGCGCAGCGAAAATTCCCGTAATCCCTTATCAAGATACCGTCCCAGCCGTTATAGTGTTAAATCCGTTTCAGAAATTAAAGTCGTTATTGTTGATCTTGAAACAGTTATACAATTTGCCGATAAAGCCGCACACGAAGATGCTTCTGAGAAAATCAAAGCACATTATCTTTATAAGCAATTATTAAAGGATTTGAGCAATGATCGCCTGCAACTGCCCAGCGTACCTGATGTTGCGATAAAAATACGTCAATCTCTGCATGACGAAAAAAGCAATTTCAGACACATTGCCAATATTATTGCCTCTGATCCTGCGATTACAACAAAAATTATTAAAACAGCCAATAGTGCATTGTATCGTTCAATTCATAAAATTGATGATTGTCAGATGGCCGTTACCCGGCTGGGCACAAAGGTCACCTCACAACTTGTTACTTCTTTTAGTATGAAAGAATTATTTACCACAAAAAACAAATCCTTAAAAAAGAGAATGATGGCCATCTGGAAACACAGTCGTGAAGTTGCCGCACTCAGTTTTGTTCTGGCTAAAATTACACCCGGGTTCAACCCTGAACATGCACTGCTCGCGGGTCTGCTCCATGATATTGGTGCCATCCCAATTATTACTTATGCAGATAAACATCCAGAGATTCTTGACAATGAACTGGATTTTGAGCAACTGATAGAGCAATTAAAAGGAGAAGTCGGCGCTGCTATTCTCACCAAATGGAATTTTTCAGCCGATCTGGTCACCACAGCCCGTGAAGCAGAACACTGGTTACGCCAACCCGGTGAAAAACCCGAATACTGCGACATAATAATAGTTGCTCAGTTACATGCTCTGGTTGGCCAAGCAGCTGCTTCAGGCCTGCCAAAACTTGACGAAGTGCCTGCTTTTACTAAACTGGCCCTTGGCCAGCTTACCCCGGAACTCAGCATTAAGGTGCTTGAACAGGCAAAAGAACAGGTTGAGGAAACAATCAACCTGCTGGCCTAAAAATAAATTAGATTTATTTTTAATACTTGCTATATTTGCTTTATAGTTACGTAAAAGATTAATTACTGAAGAGAACTAATAAATATGAACCGACTGACCAATCGCTTTGGATTGCAATCTCTACTCGCTTTTCTGATTTTAATCTTACCATTTTCTATGGTAATAGCATCAGGCGGCACCATTGATGTCGCTCTCACCTCTTCTACTTAGGGTCTCCAACAATATAGGGATGTATTTGCCACACTTTGAGTAATAACCATTTGATTTAATAGAGTTCTTTAAGCCGTTTTTTTCTGGAACATCTGGATATTCGGCAGGAATCCACGTTTCATACATCAGCAATTGCTGAAATACTGCAATGCATGGAGCCGAAATCAGATCCCCCTGCTTCTGATGACCTTTCGCTTGATTACCATAACCTGGATGAAGAGGAAAAGATGGTATTACTCTCCCGTCTGATTGATCAGGATGAATTGCAGCCGCTTGATCAGAGCAAATTATCCGAAGCCACTATCAATATCCTTCAGGTATTTGATGTGGTCAAGCATTTGCGCCAGGAAATCAGCACCAGACTCTTTAAGCAGTATGTTATTTCCATGACTCATATGGCCAGCCATGTCATGGAAGTGATGTTCCTATGCAAACTTTCCGGTCTGTTGGGTAAAGATGCTGACGGCAATCCTTATTGTTATATGACAGTATCACCACTGTTTGAAACAGTTGAAGATCTGGAGCATATTGAACCCATGATGTCAGTTCTGTTTAATAATGCCGTTTATACCCAATATTTATCGGCAGCAGGTAATCTTCAGGAAGTCATGCTGGGTTACTCTGATTCCTGTAAGGATGGCGGTATTCTTGCTTCGAGTTGGAATCTCTATGGTGCTCAAAGACGGATCACTGAACTGGCTAAAAATAGTGAACATCATTATCGAACATTAACGGATAAAACGCCGGGGTTTCTGGACTATTTTTATGAAGCCACACCGGTGAGTGAAATTGGTTTGATGAACATCGGTTCACGTCCATCTCATAGAAAATCCGGCGACCGTTCCAAGTCATCCGTCAGGGCAATCGGCTGGGTCTTTGGCTGGGCACAATCACGTCACACCCTGCCTGCCTGGTATGGCATCGACACTGCATTAAATGAATATATCGAGCAGAATAATACGAATCTGGAACAGCTCAAAAAAATGTATAAAGAGTGGCCTTATTTCAATACCTTGCTGGACAATACCCAGATGGCACTCTTTAAGGCCGACATGGACATTGCCAAAGAATATGCGTTACTATGCAAAGACAAACAAATCAGAGACTCAGTCTATGAACTGATCAACAAGGAATATAATCTCACGGTTCAAAGCATTCTTAAGATCGCAGGAATCGATGAATTATTAGCGCAGAATTCAATACTCAAACTTTCCTTAGGTCGACGTCAGGCCTACCTTGATACTCTGGTTCATATTCAGCTGACCCTGTTAAAACGCTATCGCAATGATGCACTAACGAAAGAAGAACAGAGTGTCTGGTTAAGCCCCCTGTTATGCTCGATTAATGCCATTGCCGGCGGGATGAGAAATACCGGTTAAGGGCCGTGAAAACTATGAAATAACACAGCACCTATTGTCTGGAGAGCTTTGATGTTCAAGAAGATAGTGATTGCCAATCGTGGAGAAATAGCATTGCGTATCCAGCGTGCCTGTCGTGAACTGGGTATCAAAACGGTTGCCGTTCATTCTGAAGCGGACAAAAATCTCAAACATGTACTCCTTGCCGATGAATCCATTTGTATCGGCCCCGCCCCAGCAGTGGACAGTTATTTAAATGCACCTGCGTTGATCAGCGCTGCAGAAGTCACCAATGCTCAGGCCATTCATCCAGGCTATGGCTTCCTTTCAGAAAATGCGGACTTTGCTGAACGTGTTGAACGAAGTGGTTTTGTATTTATTGGCCCCCGTGCAGATTCCATTCGTATCATGGGTGACAAAGTTGCCGCCATTAAAGCCATGGTAAAGGCTGGTGTACCCACGGTTCCTGGTTCAAATGGCGCATTGGGTGACAATCCTGATGAAAACTTACAACTGGGTCAGAACATAGGCTATCCACTTATCATTAAAGCCTCAGGTGGTGGCGGAGGTAAAGGTATGCGTGTTGTTCACTCTGAAGAGGCTCTGCTCAATGCGATTGAACTGACCAAAGCGGAAGCCAGTGCCGCATTTGGTAATAGTGAAGTGTATATGGAGAAGTACCTGCAAACACCGCGTCATGTTGAAATCCAGGTGATTGCCGATGAGCATGGTCATGCTGTTCATCTGGGTGATCGCGATTGTTCCATGCAGCGCCGCCACCAAAAACTGGTGGAAGAAGCACCTGCACCGGGTATTTCAGAAGCAATGCGTCATGAAATCGGCTCTCGCTGTGCAAAAGCCTGTCGCCAGATTGGTTATCGCAGTTTGGGTACGTTTGAATTTTTATATGAAAATGGTGAGTTCTATTTTATTGAAATGAATACCCGTATTCAGGTTGAACATCCCGTCACTGAATTAATCACCGGAATTGATCTGGCGCGTGAACAACTCTGCGTGGCTGCAGGCGAACCACTGAGTTTTTCTCAGG
>JAPVVU010000009.1 GCA_028571885.1 Gammaproteobacteria bacterium
AAGTTGTAAGTTGTAAGTTGTAAGTTGTAAGTCATTTTTCTTTTGTCTCTGGACTTACGACTTACGACTTACGACTTATAACTTCCGACTTCTATTATGCCGTTGCGAAAGCGTGTAGTGTTTGATTTAACTTCTCAGTATCAAAATCTGATGTAATGAAGCTGCTGCCCAGAGCATCCATCAAGACAAGATGTAATTGCCCATCCAGAACTTTCTTGTCACCAGCCATAAGTTCTATAAACTTCTGTACAGAGATGCGTACACCATGAACAACTGGCACTTGAGTCGGCAGGTTTGCCTGTTCAATCAGGGTAATTATCTGCTGTTGTACTGTCGTATCAATCCAGCCATGCCTGACGGATAGATCAGCGGCCATAGCCATGCCAATGGCAACCGCTTCACCATGTAAACAATTACCATACCCTAAGCCAGTTTCTATGGCATGCCCAAACGTATGTCCAAGATTGAGTAAGGCTCTTTGCCCTTCTTCCCTTTCATCCGCAGCAACAACATTCGCCTTATCCTGACAGGAAAACTCAATTGCATAGGCTAAAGCATCAGGATCACGATTATTTAATGCCGACATATTACTGCCTAACCAATTAAAGAAGCTGCTGCTGTTAATTAATGCATATTTTATCACTTCAGCCAGACCAGCACTTAATTGTCTGTCATCCAGGGTATTCAATGTACTGGTATCAGCAAGTACACATTTGGGCTGATGAAATGCACCGATCATATTTTTACCCAAAGGATGATTGACGCCGGTTTTTCCGCCAACCGAAGAATCAACCTGCGCCAGCAGCGTGGTAGGAATTTGAATAAAGTTAACACCTCTGCGGTATATTGCAGCGGCATAACCTGTCATATCACCGATAACACCGCCACCTAAAGCAATGAGTGTCACACGGCGATCAAATTTCTTTTCCATTAAGCGATCAATAATGGGTAATATGCCATCATAAGTTTTATACACCTCACCATCAGGTAAAATGACAGTTTCACATTGATAGTCTGAAAAAAGCGTCAACACTTTATCCAGATACAATGGTGCAATGGTTTCGTTGGTGACGATGACAATTTGCCTGCCACTGATATACGGAGGTATTAATGACTTATCATTCAATAAATCCTGACCAATAAAAATTGGGTAACTACGCTCACCTAAATCAACATTTAATGTAATCATATTTTATATTAAGCGTTCAGCATTCAGCGTTCAGCGTTCAGAATTGAGCCAAAAAATATGAGCCTTTGACTTAACGCTTAACGCTGAACACTTAACGCTTATCTCTTATCAAACCCTCTAGTTCTTTAACTGCACTATGGACAGACATTTTATTCGTTTCCAGTATTATATCAGCTAATTCCCGATAAATCGGTTCGCGCTCAGTCAGAATAGCTTGTAGTTTTTTTCTGGGATCAGCCGTTTGTAAAAGTGGGCGATTTTTGTCTTTTGATGTTCTTTCCAGTAAATCATCGATGCCCGCACAAAGGTAAACAACTGTACCTGAGCGCTTTAACGCAAGTTGATTTTCTCTTTTTAAAACTGCACCGCCACCTGTGGCCAGGACGATGTGATTTTTTTTTGTCAATTCAGAAATAACATCTTTTTCACGCCGACGAAAGCCTTCTTCACCTTCTAATTCAAAAATCAATGGTATAGCAACACCTGTTCGTTCTTCAATTTCACGATCACTGTCAAAAAAATCAAAATCCAGAAGTCTCGCAATTTGCCGACCAATTGTCGTTTTTCCAGCCCCCATGGGACCGATTAAAATAATATTACTAATGATACGCTCCATAAAGAAAGCCAATAAAATTTTTGAAGTGTAATATGACAAATCATGATAATTTAATCAAGCCTCATACTAAAAAAGGGCCGCGGTTTCCCGACAGCCCTTTTTGACTTTTAAATGAACTTAACCATTCTATCTAACTGATAAGGTTTCATCCATAATTTTAGGTGTTATAAAGATGATAAGCTCAGTTTTATCATTACTATCACTATTTACTCTAAAAGCAGCACCAATAACTGGAATCTCACCTAATATCGGCACTGAGTCTGTTGTCTGGGTCCTATTATGCTCAAAAATACCGCCTAAGACTACCGTATCACCATTATCCACTAAGACAGATGTCTCAATTGATTTGGTGGCAATACTGGGAGCAGAACCAACACCAGTGGGTACAATTGCATCAACTTCATCTTTATTAATTTTTAACTCCATATGAACCTTATTGCCTGGAATAATCAATGGCGTCACTTCAAGGCTTAAAACGGCATCTTTAAATTCAACAGAAGGTGCGCCGCCAAGATCTACTGTTTGATAAGGCACTTCCCGACCTGCTTTGATGATAGCTGGATTACCATTGGTTGTTACCACTCTTGGACTGGAAATCAATTCTGATGTGCCTTCCGTCTGAGATGCAGAGACTTCAAGATCAACAAGATAGCTACTATTAAGTAGAGCAAAGGTCACCCCTAACAAATTTTTCTGACGCAGCCCTAAATCGACTATGCCATTTGTTGTCTGGGTGGTATTGGTTGTTCCCGGAGCTAAATCGCCACGATTTTTAACTTCCCCTGAGTTATTTGTCGAACCAAAATTCCAGTTTAACCCCATATCTTTTTCAAACTTGTCTGTCGCAGAAACAACCCGGGCATCAATCAACACCTGTCGGGTAGGCGTATCGATTTGCTCAATTAATTTTCTTAACTGAGCGATATTTCGGGCAGTATCACGTACAATCAATTTATTGGTTCTATCATCACCAACAATAGTGGCTCTGGATGAAATATATGATGCACCTTCTTCATCGTTTCCTTCCCCTGCCGCTGTGTCACTGACCTGATTTTTACTTGCTTCTTTATCACCCATTTCATTCAGTAGATCAACTACTGCAGAAGCCGGCACATATTGAAGCTGAATTGTTTCTGTCACCAGTGGTAATAGATCTGCAATTTGTTTTTTCGCTTCTAATTCCTGCTTTTCAATGGCAGCAAGTTCTTCTGCCGGAGCAACGCGCATGACGTTACCTTCTTCACGCATGCCAAGCCCTTTAGTTTTCAAAATAATTGCCAGAGCCTGATCCCATGGGACATTTTTTAACCTTAAAGTAATGCTGCCACTCACAGTATCACTGGTCACCATATTCTTTCCGGTAAAGTCTGCAATCAATTGCAGCACAGCACGGACTTCGATATCCTGAAAATTCAGGGACAGCCTTTCACCAGAGTAACCAAATTTAGCTTTTTCTCGTGCTTCTTTTTGCGCCTTGGTTAAGCCCTTCACTTCAATAGTGAATGTTTTGCCTGCCTGATAACCAAGATGTTCGAATTCTCCTTTAGTATCCACCAGCATTTTAATATTTCTGCCTGATGCAAAGGTATCAATAAAAGACACGGGAGTATTAAAATCATTCACATCAAGGCGTCGCTCTAAATCAGATGGCAAACTGACATTCTCAATTTCCACAATCAGTTTTTCAAATTCTTGTTTTAAATTAACATTTTTGGGTTGCTCTGTGAAAGAGATAATAATATTACCTTCACCCTCATCGCCCAGACGAAAATCAATATCCCTGATTACATTCCTGCCTAATGAGGCGGTAGAGCGTGACACATTGGCTTCATCAAGAATAATAACAACTTTGTTACCAACAATTTCCGTTGAATATTTAGTCAGGGCAACCATATTTAAAACAACACGAGTACGCCCGCCTGCAGCAACAGCTGTAATACTTCGAGCCAGGCCAATACCAATAGATTGGCGTTTGTTCTCAAGGGCAACACCCGTATCCGGAAAATCCAGAGCAATTCGAGCAGGTGTATCAATGGTAAAAGTGCCTGGCTCTGGTGCAGTTTCACTAAACTGCAAGACTATCTGCACTTTATCCCCTGGAATTGATGCAAAGGATATATCTTCAAGCATATTACTGGCATGCACAGCACTCACAACGCTTATGGAAATTCCCCATAAAACAGCCAATAAAAACTGTTTAAAAATTATTTTACTGTTCATAATATTCTCTCTAATATTTCCCGGATTACTTATGTAAAAACGCTATTATTATTTATTAATTTGTCTTTTCTTAGCTACTTTTTCTTAGCTACTTTCTCTTAGCTACCAAAGGTATTAACTAATAGCTATTCACTTAAAGCGATTGCTGCTTCACGTTCTTCCCAACCACCTTTTTTATCAGAAACAAGTTCTAGTAATAAAACTTCTTCTTCACTGATGGAAATAACCTTGCCATAGTTTTTCCCCATATAATGACCGACTGATACTCGATGCAATAAACCCTCAGGATCTTTTACCAATATCCACTCCGACTCTTTTTGGGCCAAAGTACCAACCATTCTCAGACTATCCAGTGAAAAATCTTCCAGTGGTTCTCTGGGGCGATTTTCATCAGGTCTGGGTCCACGATAGGGTCCGCTAAAAACTTCAATATCCACTACCGGTTTAAACGGGTCTCGAATATCCTGAGCATCATATGCATAAGGAGGATGAGTGGTAAATTCCGGCAGAGGCTTAACTGTTCCCTTATAAGTTGCCTTTGTTTTTTGAACATAGGTTTGCAAATCGCTCATATCATTCGTCACACAGCCAGCGAGTGTCAACAATGATGTCATTATTAGTATTGTTCTTTTCATCTAAATCAATCTCTATTATTCCTGCCAAAATTTCTCATATTTAATTTTCGATTAAAAATCGTTTTTATAAAAGAAATATCAGAAGTCATTAACCTTACTTGAAAGTCATTAACCTTAATTGAAAGTCATTAACCTGCTTGAAAGCAATTAATCAAATTAACGTTTACGTCTTTTTTTGCCTTTACCTGCTGTTGAAATCTCATCCTGATCAAGATAACGATAGGTTTTAGCCACCAAAGTGATGCTTAACCTCTTATCATCATCGACTTCAGCAACATCGCCTTTTTCTTCTTTTCCTGGTGTCATAGCAACATCATGAATGGTAACAATTCGAGGTAATGCGGCAATACCTGTCGCGAAACCACCAAAATCGTGATAGGTTCCTGTTACCTTAATGTTAACAGGTAATTCTGCATAAAATTCTTTACGAATTTCGCCCGAAGGCTTAAACAAACTGAACTCTAAATTATTACTCAAGCCTGTTTGCGAAATTTCTACCAGTAAATCAGCCACTTCTGTTTTTTGCGGTAATTGTCTTAACATGGAACCAAAGCGTTTTTTCATTTCAACCATTTGTAGCTTATAGGCTTCAAGATTTGCCGCTTTCCCCTGTTTGGTCTTAAACTCTTTTTTAAGTGGTTCTTCTTTGTTTTCAACTTTTTCAAGTTCGGCAAGTTTATCCTGAGTAAAATAATAGAAACCGCCACCCACAACGATTGCAAAAACAATAAAAGCAGCAGCTAATCTTGCTCCAAGCGGCCAGCTGCCTATATTTTCAAAATCCAGTTCATTTATATTCATAGCGCTTACCCCTTACCCTTTTCATCTTTTTTCTTTTTATCCTCGGGATTGGCTTGTTGTGATGTAAGAGTGAATTGGCTATAGCCATCTCCTTCACCTTTCTTTTTACTCTGAATCACTTTCAAATTTGGACTTTTTAACCATTCTGCACGTTCAATATTTCGCATGTAAGCTGACACCCTAGCATTAGACTGGGCGACACCATCAAAAGTCAGCGATTTTTTCTTCTGATTGAATTTTGTCAGATGAACGCCCTCAGGCAGAACCTTAACTAAATCATCCAGCATATGAACGCTATCAGAACGATTACCCTGTAACTCCTGGATGACATTCATCCGCGCCAGCAAATCTGCTTTTTCCTTTTCCAGAGCCTTAATCTCGGCAATGGCTTTCTCAACTTTTTTAATTTCACTGCTCAAATAATTATTACGAGAATCCTGGTAATCTATCATCGCACCCAGTTGCAATTGCACAGCAAAGACTGTTGCAATACCAGCAATTGCCGCCCCTGCAAGCATGCCATAAAACTGTTGCTCTATTTGTTTGCGTCGTTCTTCACGCCAATTGAGTAAATTAATTCTGGCCATTTAATCGAAACTCCTTAATGCAAGTCCACAAGCAATCATCAATGCCGGAGCATCGTTACTCAGCACCTGAGCTTTAATTTTGGACGATAATGTCATATTTGCAAATGGGTTTGCTATAGAAGTACTGATACTCAATCGCTCTTCAATCATTTGATCAATATCAGGAATAGATGCACTGCCGCCGGCTAAAACAATATGGTCAACAGAACTAAATTGACTGGAGGAAAAGAAAAATTGCAATGAACGACTAATTTGCTGTGTCATTGCCTCTTTAAAGGGTTCTAAAACTTCTGGCGTATACGTATCAGGTAAGCCCCCCTGTTTCTTTGCCATGCCTGCTTCTTCATAAGACAAACCATAGCGACGCTGAATTTCTTCCGTTAATTGCTTACCGCCAAAAACAGCTTCGCGAGTATAGATGGTTTTCAGGTCATGCAGAACACTTAGAGTGGTCATCGTCGCGCCAACATCAAAAACGGCAACCGTCATGTCATCAGCACCATTGGGCAACTGCGGTGCAATCAATGAAAAAGCATTTTCCATCGCATAGGCTTCAACATCTATAACCTTAGAGTGCAGACCGCCCAAATCAGCAGCTGCCACACGGACATCCACATTTTCACTCCGAGAAGCAGCGAGCAGGACATCCATTTGTTCTGGAGATGCTTCACTTGGCCCCTGCACTTCAAAATCAAGATTGACTTCATCAAGTGAATAAGGAATGTATTGATCAGCCTCAACCATAATCTGACTTTCCAGCTCATCCTCAGTCAAATCTGCCGGCATTTGAACAATTTTAGTAATAACGGATGAGCCCGCAACTGCCATAGCCGCATTTTTTTGCCGGGTAGCTGAACGTTTCACCGCTTTTCTTATTGCCTCACCAACTGCATCAACATCTGTAATGTTTTTCTCAGCAACTGAATTGGGCGGTAAAGGCTCAACAGTATAAGCCTCAACCCTGTATTTGCTGCCGCTTTTAGACAACTCCAGCAATTTTACAGCGGATGAGCTGATGTCAACTCCCAGCAAATTTTGTGCTTTAGTTCCGAATAATTGTGCAAAAGCCAAAACCAAATCCTTTATTATTAGAGTATTACTATTTAGAGGTCACTAAGAATACAAAACTTTTATTATCAACTTTCTATTATAGTAAGTCAGTAATAAGCGCTTCCTGTTTACCCTCAACCAATTACAAATAGTTAGTGGCCACTCTCCACATTAATAAGAAGCGCATTAAAATGGCCTCATTCAATGGGAAATAAAAACCAAAAGTAGCATATTCTTTCAATGACTTACAAGATAATCATAATACATTAGATTAATTTTGCAAGTTTCCCCTAAAAAATAGCAATTAATTTAACTATTATCAAACATTCTCTTCTAATCTAGACTACAAACGATGAATAAACAAAGTTGCAGACAGTTTAATTACAAAAAAGTGAATATTTTTTCTTTATTTGCCTTACAAAGGCTATTTTTCATGATTAAAGTGATTGTTCAGAGTAATAACACTCCTTAATTACTTTTATCAATAACACTGAGCAAAAACGGCTTTCTGTTTCTCTTCAATTAGTTAGAAGATATTCATATGATAGTACATTAAAGACCATAATCAAGGAAGCAATGAAATATTTTTTAAAAACGAGTGTGATATCACAAAAAAAGCTCTATAATTAAGTATATTACGTGATTATATTAACACCAACTTGAGCTATTATGCGTCGCCTATATCAACTTTTTCTGACTCTCCTCACACTTTTTCTTACAATTGCAGTTGTTTCTGTGATCACAATCACATCAGCTTATTTCTATTTTGAGCCGAAATTACCCGAGATTGATGTCTTAAAAGATGTACAACTACAAGTACCTTTAAGAGTGTACTCCGCTGACAACAAACTGCTGGCTGAATTTGGAGAAAAGAAGCGTGAACCAGTGGAATATCATGAGATTCCTGAGACCTTAATTCAGGCTATTATTTCAGCAGAAGACGAAAGTTTTTTTCATCATCCTGGAGTTGACTACAAGGGCATACTCCGGGCAGTCGTACACTTAATCAGGACAGGTACAAAGGGCCAGGGTGGTAGTACCATTACCATGCAGGTTGCCAGAAACTTCTTCTTAACTCGAGATAAAACTTATATTCGTAAATTAAATGAAATATTTTTATCTTTAAAAATTGAAAAAGAGTTGTCAAAACAAGAAATTATGGCGCTCTATATGAATAAAATTTATCTGGGACATCGCTCATACGGCATAGCGGCGGCAGCTAAAGTTTATTATGGTAAGCCTCTGAGTGAATTATCGCTTGAACAATATGCAATGATTGCAGGTTTACCTAAAGCGCCATCAAAATATAACCCGGTCACCAATCCTCAACGAGCAACTATTCGCAGAAATTACGTTCTGTCCAGGATGCATGAATTAAACTATATTTCTCAGGAACAATATACAAAAGCAGTTCAAACGGTTGATAATGCCGACATCCATAGCGCTAACATTGAAGTGGAAGCACCTTATATCGCAGAAATGGTACGCGCTCAAATGGCCAGCAAATATGGCAATGATGTATATACAGCTGGTTTCAATGTCTACACTACTATTTCTAATAAAATGCAGACTGCCGCCAACCAGGCCCTTCGCTCTGCCTTAATGAGTTATGAACACCGACACGGCTATAAAGGTATCCTGGGGCATTTTGACCTGGAACCCAATACGCCGATTTTGGAACAGATAAAATTACTCAAAGAATTCAGACCTGTTGGTCACCTGAAACCTGCCTTAGTGATTTCTATTTCAGAGTTACCACCAGAAGCTCCCGCTGAAAAAAAATCTAAAGGAACGAAAAACAATCAACAGGTACAGCTATTACTGAAAGACGGCAGCACACCTTCTTTAAATTGGAAACACATTAAATGGGCAAAAAAGTACATCAATGATAAGCGTATGGGCCCTAAACTGAAAAAAGTTGAAGATGTAATCAATGTCGGAGATGTCATCTATGTAGAACAGCTTAAAAACACAGAATATGCTTTGGCACAAATTCCAGAGGCCTCAGCGGCACTCGTATCACTTAACCCTCAAAATGGTGCAATTAATGCCCTGACGGGTGGCTTTGATTATTATCACAGTAAGTTTAATCGAGTCATACAGGCTAAGCGCCAGCCTGGCTCAAATTTTAAACCTTTTATATACTCAGCTGCATTAAACAAGGGTTATACAACAGCTACTCTGATTAATGATGCCCCGGTTGTGTTCAAAGACAGTTACCTGGAGGGTTTTTGGCGTCCAGATAACTATAGCGGTAAGTTTTTTGGTCCAACACGTCTGCGAAAAGGCTTAATAAAATCCAGAAATTTAGTTTCTATTCGCATACTGCGTGATATTGGCATTAATTACGCCATTGATTATGTACAACGTTTTGGTTTTATGGAAAATGAATTACCCAAAAATCTCTCCCTGGCGCTGGGCAGTGCAACCCTGACCCCCATTCAAATTGCACGGGGGTACGCTATTCTGGCCAATGGTGGTTACGACGTGAAACCATGGTTTATTGAGCGCATTGAAAATCCTCATCACGAGGTAATTTTTAAGCAGCAGCATACCAGCGTTTGCAGCAAAGACTATCCAATAGAGAGTTGCCCGGAAGATGAAAGTTTGCATGCTCCTCGTGTTGCAGCAGAAGACAATGTTTTTTTAATGACCACAATTATGCGTGATGTAATAAAATATGGCACTGGAAGAAAGGCGCTTAAACTGGGGCGCAAAGATTTAGCGGGTAAAACAGGCACTACCAATGACCAGCTTGATGCCTGGTTCTCAGGATTTAACCGGCAGGTTATGGCCACGGCCTGGGTAGGATTTGATACCCCCCGTTCATTAGGTCGACGAGAATTTGGCGGCACCGCATCACTGCCCATGTGGATGGACTTTATGGCAGTTGCTTTGAAGGATATGCCGGAACAACCCTTAACACCGCCGGAAAATATAATCACCGTAAAAATTGATTCCGAAACAGGGCTGCTTGCATCTGCTAGCTCCCAAAAAACACAATATGAATTTTTCATTGAAGGCACCGAACCACAACGTTCGGGTGTTGAATCTGGTTCAACCGCTGTTTCCGGGAGCAATAATGAAGCAGCAAATGAAGAACTCTTCTAGCACAGGATTAGGTGGAGTATGAAATATATTTCAACTCCAGATAATAGCAGCCACTCTAAAGCTGTCTCCAAAAAAATTCGCTCTCCGCAAAAAAAGCGATATAAACTGCGGCAGCAAATTGCAGTCGAAGCTGCGCGTCTGATGAGTGAAGAAGGCATTGATAATATTCACAATGCTCGAAAAAAAGCGGCTCACTGGCTTGGTATTCATGATGAGCATACATTACCTGACGATGATGAGATTTTGTTCCAGGTTAAAACACATCAATCTTTATATCAATCGTCCTCTCATAAACAATTACTAGCCAATTTGAGAAAAACTGCGCTCAATGCCATGCAGCTGGTGAGTGCCTTCAAGCCGAAATTAATTGGTGCAGTACTGCTGGGCTATGCTCACGAACACAGCAGCATCGATATTCTGATTATGGCAGACACACCCGAAGAACTTGCAGTCTTATTGATAGCACATAATATTCCTTACCAACTTCGAGACTGGAAATTATTTTTCAGCAAACCCGGCTCTAAGTCAAAACACCATGAACAATCTGTACCGGCGTATCAGTTTTATGCGGGGGATCAGTTAATTAATTTAATCGTGCTATCTGAAAATCAAAGAAACATGGTTCCTCTCGATCCAGGCAATTGGCAGACTATACAAAAGGCTTCACTCACACAAGTCGAGGCGTTGTTAAAAAATAATGGTTAAAATAAACCTATTTATGTTTATAGGGTCGATAAGGCATCCTGGCAACACCGCTGTCAATGGCAGCTTGAGCGACAGCAGGCGGAACCGCTGCCATTAATCTGGGATCAAATGGTTTAGGGATAATATAATCCGGACCAAACGTCAGACTGCCCATACCATAAGCCTGCAGCACTTCTTCAGGAACAGGAAGCCTGGCAAGATCAGCCAGAGCCTTGACTGCGGCAATTTCCATTTGGGTATTAATTGTTGATGCCCTCACATCCAGAGCACCTCGAAAAATAAAGGGAAATCCAAGCACATTATTCACTTGATTTGGAAAGTCTGAGCGCCCGGTTGCCATAATTAAATCATCCCTGACTGATTGAGCCACATCAGGTGAAATCTCAGGATCAGGATTAGAAAGTGCAAAAATGATGGGATTATCAGCCATTGCAGCAACCATTTCAGCTGAAACCAGATTTGGACCGGAAACGCCAATTAGAACATCAGCATCCTGCATAGCTTCAGCCAATGTTCGTTCATCTGTTTCTGTAGCAAATTCCATTTTATAGATATTGAGATCTTTGCGCCCATTATGAACAACACCTTTTCTATCAATGAGATTTATCTGCTGCTTTTTTACGCCTAAAGACACCAGAAGACGCATAGATGCAATACCTGCTGAACCTGCACCAATACAAACTATCTTGATTTTATCCAATGCCTTTTTTTGTATTTCTAAAGCATTGAGTAGGCCTGCCGCGATAATAATGGCGGTACCGTGCTGGTCATCGTGAAACACGGGAATATCCAAACGGGCTTTTAATTCTTTTTCAATTTCAAAACAGTGCGGAGCGGCAATATCTTCCAGATTAATGCCTCCAAAAGTAGGCGCAATATTAGCAACGGTTTCAATAAAAGACGCCTGAGAAGGCGCATTCACTTCCAGGTCAAACACATCAATACCAGCGAACTGCTTAAATAAAACCCCTTTTCCTTCCATAACAGGCTTTCCTGCCAGGGCACCGACATTGCCCAGGCCTAATACTGCCGTACCATCCGTAATCACTGCCACCAGATTACCTTTGCTGGTATATTTATAAGCTAACTCAGGATCTTTGGCTATTTCTCGTACCGGTTCTGCAACACCAGGAGTATATGCCAGAGATAAATCATCCTGCTGCTCACAGGGCTTACTTGGAATAACACTGATCTTTCCTGGCGTTGGCATTGAATGATAATTCAGAGCTCTTTCACGTAAGGTTTTTTGCTGTTTTTTATCAATATTATCAGACATTTCCTATCCCAAAATCAGTTGAAGACCTATAAGTAGTATAGACTAAAAAATTTAAACTCAATATTTATGAACTTACAGATTAAGATCATAAGCCGTGCGAACATTGATTGATTGTCGACCTTTATAAGTGCTCACCCAACCTCTGACGCGTATATGTTTGCCGATTAATCCCTTGAGATTCATATTCGAAAAATATTTTCTATCTTTTTTAGCAATGCGAACAGATAATTTTGAGCTCAGCTTTAGATAAATACTTTTTTTGCTTTCACTGTAATCTGAAACAGTGCCGCTGACGTAACGCAAGCCTTTGCTTTTTAATGATAACTGGCTCGCTTTAAGCCATTGATTCTCAGATAATTTCCATAAACCCAACTTTGCATCTCGCGCTTTTTTCTCGATATTGCGATAGCAATTAATGCGACTATCATTAGGCGGAACGACAATGCTATGAGCCAGGCCTTTAGACAATAAAATTTGTTCGACGCTTCGACCATCGACTAAGCTGACATAAGCCAGTAAGCGCTTATAGCGATCTTTTTTATCCTTATCATAAGACAGACCAATTTTCTTATGATTTTTTAATAGCTCAACTAATGCTTCATAAGCCTGTAAACCGTAAGGCTGAGATGCCTCGCCGCGACGACCTAATTCTGGCGTATTAATACCAATAAGCCTTATCTTACGTCCATCATTTAAATGGAGAGTATCACCATCAATGATCTTAGAAACCACCCCCCAATCAGCTACTTTAGCCAATTGCTGCCTGGCAGACAGGCAATTATCACCTGCTATAACCGGCTGGGTAAAACAAAGAGTAAAAAAAAGAGCAAAAAAAAGGCACTTCAAAAAACTGAAGTACCTTTTTTCTATCGTTTGTAGTACCAGTAACATAAATGAGGTATTAAACGATTATTTCTTCATTCCATACTTCTGACGGAACTTGTCAACACGACCAGCAGTATCAACCAGCTTCTGCTTACCAGTATAAAAAGGATGGCATGCTGAACATACCTCAATAGATAATGTGTCCTGACCGAGCGTAGAGCCTGTGGTAAAAGTGTTCCCGCAACTACACGTCACTTCTACTTGATTATATTTTGGGTGGATATCTGCTTGCATAATATTAAACCTTTATAAATTCTTTGAATGCCGCCGCCAACAATTATATTAAGAATATTGGTACCGCAAACTATTAGGAACGCAGGATCATACGCTTCTTTTATTTGTTTTTCAAGAAAAACGCGACCATTACAGATAAATAAAAATGCTTCCCCCGCTTTTCTCCCGGAGATAGTCAAGTCATTTAGTTCAAGAACAGCTAAGAGCCGCTTTTTAACGATTCATTGAATTAAAGAATTCAGCATTTGTTTTAGTATCACTCATTTTATCCTGCATAAACTCCATAGCACTGATCTCATCCATCGGGTGCAGGATTTTACGAAGGATCCAGACTTTATGTAAGTCTTCAGGGTTCATTAACAAGTCTTCTTTACGAGTGCCGGAGCGATTAACATTAATGGCAGGATAAATCCTTTTCTCAGCAAGCTTACGACTCAGATGTAATTCCATATTACCCGTGCCTTTAAACTCTTCATAAATCACTTCATCCATTTTTGACCCGGTGTCAATCAGCGCTGTCGCCAGAATAGTTAAAGAACCACCTTCTTCAATATTTCGCGCCGCACCAAAGAAACGTTTAGGACGTTGTAATGCATTAGCATCCACACCACCGGTTAAAACCTTACCTGATGATGGGATAACGGTATTGTAAGCACGTGCAAGACGAGTAATTGAATCCAGCAGGATCACCACATCTTTCTTGTGTTCAACCAGGCGCTTGGCTTTTTCAATCACCATTTCAGCAACCTGAACGTGGCGACTGGCAGGCTCATCGAAGGTGGACGAAATGACTTCACCTTTTACTGAGCGCGACATCTCTGTGACTTCTTCAGGACGTTCATCAATAAGAAGAACCATTAAAAAACATTCCGGATGATTAGCGACAATCGATTGTGCAATATTCTGCAACATCATTGTTTTACCCGTTTTAGGGGGAGCAACAATCAGGCCTCGCTGGCCTTTGCCAGTTGGTGACATCAAATCAATCACACGGGCAGTAAAATCTTCTGTACTGCCATTACCCTGTTCCATGGTAAAACGCTCATTAGGAAACAAAGGTGTCAAATTTTCAAATAAAACTTTATGGCGAGAATGTTCCGGCAGATCAAAGTTAATTTCATTTACTTTTAATAAAGCAAAATAGCGCTCACCATCTTTAGGCGGTCTGATTTTTCCCGAAACAGTATCACCCGTTCTTAAACCAAAGCGTCTTATTTGACTTGGGGAAACGTAAATGTCATCCGGCCCTGCCAGATAAGAGCAATCTGCCGAACGCAAAAATCCAAAGCCATCCTGAAGAATCTCCAGGACACCATCACCATAAATATCTTCACCATTCTTTGCTTGTGCTTTAAGAATCGAAAATACGACATCCTGTTTTCTGGCTCTGGAAATATTTTCAATTTTAAGTTCTGTAGCGATGTCCAGTAGTTCGGAAGCAGGTTTCTGCTTTAATTCGGTGAGATTCATGTTGACCTTTGGCTTTCAGTAATTGATGGTTAATTGGTATGCAATAATTGATATGGTTTTGAAAAAGTTTGGATGAGTATTGAATTCAGTTTTCAATTCGACTTTCATTCGAATATGAGTTGACGCAACTGGATTTTTTAGCTCTTACCAGCTTTCACCTGCTTTTAGTTGATTTCGTTCCTCTTGTTTAAAAGAAGAAGAAAAGACAAAGAAGGAGTCAATTAAATAGTTAAAATTTTGTTCTGTCATATTCTCAGGTAGAGTATTGAAATTTTGTGGGGCTTATTACGAATGGGTAATGTTTAGAACCGTGTTTAGAACTATGTTTAGAACTATTGTATAAAACCCTGATTAGGCTCTAACTCTAAAATAAGTTACCAAAACAATCAGACGAATATTAAAGTCTGCTTAATAACTTTTATTGAATGAAATTTTGAGGAAGTCTATCCTAAAAAAAATATTATGTCCAGAACTTTATTAAAAATAATTAAATAAGGCTCCGGGCATAAATTAGGCATTTAGATATTACTATCAATAAAAGCGGTCAGCTGCGATTTAGACACTGCACCTACTTTAGTTGCTTCTACCTGCCCGTTTTTATACATCATCAATGTTGGAATTCCACGTATGCCAAACTTTGGCGGGGTATTAGGATTATCATCGATGTTTAATTTAGCGACTTTTAAACGTCCTTCATATTCATCAGAAATCTCATCTAAAATTGGCGCAATCATTTTACAAGGTCCACACCAGTCCGCCCAAAAATCAACCAATACCGGCAAATCATCCTGAAGCACTTCTTCATCAAAGGTATCATCCGATACGTAAACGATCTTATCGCTCAATTTAAATTCTCCAAACTTGTCATGTACATTAAAAAACAGAGTATAAAAAAACAAAGTAAAATAACTACTATGAAATATCTTTGTCTTTCATCTTATGACAAAGGATATAGTTCAACGTCATAATATTCAAGCATCTTTGACAAATAATTCATAATTTATCCTTATATTAAACCTCTACTCACCAGAATTTGTTAAAATATGCTTCCTTTAACCTAAATAGCTTAGCCTAAGTAACTTAGCCTGGATTGATTCATTGCCTGACTTAAATCGCCGCCAACAACAAGCCGTTGAACATATTGATAGCCCGTTACTGGTACTTGCCGGTGCCGGCAGTGGTAAAACTCGTGTCATCACCAATAAAATTGCCTATTTGATCCAACAATGCGGTCACAAAGCTCATACCATTGCGTCAGTCACTTTTACCAACAAAGCCGCGCGTGAAATGAAAGAGCGGGTTTCACAAATCATTCCCAAATCACAAACTCGCGGGCTTCGAGTCTCAACCTTCCATACTCTGGGACTTAATATTATTAAGTCTGAGTTAAAACTGCTTGGACTAAAAAGTGGATTCTCCATTTTTGATACGCATGACAGTCATGCCCTGATTAAAGATTTAATGAGACAGCCTGATTCTAAGGGTAAAAAGCTGGATGAGGAAACCATCAAAGAACACTTTGAAGGAATTTCCAAACAAATCTCCAGCTGGAAAAATGACTGTCTGACACCGGAACAGTTAGCCCAGCAAACATCAACCGATCCAGCCTTTAGTTACAAGGTTAAAGTCTATGGCGAGTACAACCATCATCTGAGAACCTATAATGCAGTTGATTTTGATGATCTGATCATGTTGCCAGTGCTTATTTTTACTCATCATTCTGAGGTTCTGGAGAAATGGCGTCACCGTATCCGATACCTACTGGTTGATGAGTATCAGGACACCAATACCACACAATACCAACTGGTTAAATTACTGGTAGGTGACAGGACATCATTGACTGTGGTTGGTGATGATGATCAATCTATTTACTGCTGGCGTGGCGCTAAACCAGAAAATCTGGCATTGCTGGAAAAAGACTTTCCTCAGTTAAAAGTGATCAAACTGGAGCAAAATTATCGTTCCACTAAAACTATTTTAAAAGCAGCCAATACGCTCATTGCAAACAATCCTCATGTCTTTGAAAAAGCACTCTGGAGTGAACTGGGCAATGGTGAAGCCATACGAGTGATGCGTGTACCTGATGAACATAAAGAAGCGGTGAGAGTTGTTTCATCATTAGTCGCACATCACTTTCGTTTTAAGAAATCCTATGGTGACTATGCCATCTTATACCGCGGCAACCACCAGTCCCGATTATTTGAAAAACAACTCAGAGAACAGCAGGTACCCTATTTTATCAGTGGCGGTACCTCTTTTTTCTCTCATACCGAAGTTCGGGACATGCTCTCCTACTTACGCCTCCTGGTCAATCCAGATGATGACAATGCTTTTTTGCGTATCATTAATACGCCCAGACGGCAGATTGGCAGTGCAACCATTGAAAAACTCAGTCAATACTGCAGCCAGTCAAGTACAGGTTTACTCACTGCCTGCAGCCATTTAGCTTTAAATGAACACCTGCCGGAAAAAGCAGTACAACGACTCAATGAGTTTTCCAGCTGGATGGAAAGATTACAACGCAATGCTCATGGCGGTTCAAGTGAAAACAGTCCGATTAAAGTGGTCGAGCAGCTTATCGTTGATATTGATTATGACACCTGGCTTTTTGAAACCAGCAACAGTGAAAAACAGGCTGAAAAACGCATTGAAAATGTCAATGAGCTGGTAGCATGGTTACAACGTCTGTATGAAAATGAACCTGAAAGCAGTCTCGAAGATCTGGTTTCCAAGATGATTTTACTCGATATTATGGAGCGCAACGAAGAAGATTCAAAAAATGATCAGGTTGCCCTGATGACAATGCATGCATCCAAAGGACTGGAATTTCCTTATGTGTATATTGTCGGCATGGAAGAAGAGCTGCTCCCCCATCGCACCAGCATTGAAGAAGAAAATATCGAAGAAGAACGACGTTTATGTTATGTCGGCATTACCCGGGCACAAAAAGAGCTGACCTTCAGCTTAACCAGCAAACGCAAACAATATGGTGAAATTATCGATAGTGAGCCCAGCCGTTTTTTAGATGAGCTACCCCAGGAAGATCTGGAGTGGCTTGAAGGAAAACAGCAGCTTGAAGGTGAAGAGCGTAAAGAATTTGGACGGGCCAGTATTGCAGGGATTCGGGACATTTTAGGGTAAGAGCAGTTGTAAGTTGTAAGTTGTAAGTAAAAGCAAAAAAAGCCGTCCTTCCTTGCAGTAAGGAAGACGGCTTTTTTAGCTCTAAAAAGGCTAACTACTTTTCAGGAAAAGTATTAAAAGCCTTTAGAAACACTCAGGACAAAACGCTCATCACATTGATTGGTTTGATAACCCAGAGCTTTACATTCAGAATTACTCAGATCATTTCCGATATAGCTCAGGCCCACATCAAGTCCAACAAACTCCTTGCTGACCCCAATGCTATAATCGACATATTCTGCATCTTTGACCAAGTTGTCCGTCTTATAGGCATCACCAAAGGATTTACCCACAGTCGCACTCAAAGCAACTTCATAGGGCAAATCATAATCAATTCCGGCATGCACATATTTAGACGAGTCACTGGAACCAAACCAGTTGCTGGAATATTTAAAGCCCGCATTAAAGAATGAATAACTACCAGCAATGTACCACTCATTTGTGCCGTAATCAGATTTATCATCATCATTATAGTTATAACGTAAATAACCTACATCATAGCCGATACCCGTATCACCGATATCATTTTTAAAACCAGCATAGGTATCTACTTCCAGATTTTCACTCCATGATCTGCCGCTATCGGTTTCTCCGTCAAAGTCAACATTTGAAGCCCAGACGCCGGCATAAAGACCACTTTCATGTTCATAATCAAAGCCGCCCTGAATGGCGCCTTTATTGTCTGTTTGTGATAAACCACGGAACATATAATCTGTGGACAGAAGAACATTTGCGGTAATGGGTAAATCACTTCCTTCACTGGATTTAGTGACATCATCTAACGCTTTAGAGACTGTTAATACAAATTTTTCATCACATTGATTGCTCTGATAAGCTAAAGCGTTACATTCACTATTACTCAAATCATTACCGACATAAGCCAGACCAAAATTCAGGCCATAAAAATCTTTACTGATACCAATGGAATAATCAACATATTCAGCATCTTTAACCAGATTGTCCGTCTTATAGGCATCACCAAAAGATTTACCGACAGTAGCACTCAAAGCAATTTCATAAGGCAAATCGTAATCAAACCCGGCATGAATATAATTAGATTCTTCACTGGAACCATACCAGTTGCTGGAATATTTATAGCCGATATTGAAGAATGAATAACTACCGGCGATGTACCATTCATTAGTACCATAATCAGATTTTTTATCATCATTATAATTATAACGTAAATAACCCACATCATAGCCAATACCAGTATCACCGATATCGTTTTTAAAACCGAGATAAGTATCTACTTCGAGGTTTTCACTAAATGATCTGCCGCTATTTGTCTCCCCATCAAAATCGACATTTGAAGCCCATACACCAGCATAAGCACCACTGTCATGCGCCCAGTCAAAACCGCCCTGAATGGCACCTTTATTATCAGTTTGTGATAAACCACGAAACTTATAATCTGTTGTCAAAGCGACATTGGCTGAAATAGTACCAAAGCCTTCAGCATTGGCCATAAGCGGCGCAGCAACAATCGAAGCCACCGCCAGTGAAAGTAAAGATTTTTTGATATTACTCATAATTCTGATATCCCAATAGATCCCATAATTTTCTTGTTGTAATTAAACAACTTCTTGCTATTTACTTAGCATATAGTGTGCCAAAAGCAACAAATCGATAACGACTAATACTTAAGCCCATCTATGGGTAATAAAAATGTCACATTTCAAAAAAAATGCACCATTTCATAACACAGAAATGTGCAGACGCACCAATATAATACATTTATTCAGACAAAAAAAAGGATGGCACCGCCATCCTCTTTCATTCGCCAATATTTGGTGCAAACTTATTGCATCATAAACTCAACAGCCGCTTTGACTTCAGCATCGCTCAAAGCCGCATTACCACCTCGTGCAGGCATCGCACCTTTGCCAACAATAGCAGATTTAACTAAACCGGCCA
>JAPVVU010000010.1 GCA_028571885.1 Gammaproteobacteria bacterium
GTTACCCACAAGTAGTTTGATCTATAAATTCAAATGAGCTTTGCCTATTGTAATCAATTTTAAAATTAATATTATCCCAAATAACTAATAGAGGTAAAGAAATAAAATAAGACACCCATAATTTTAGTTCTGTTCTCTAAAGCAGACAATTGAAATAATCAAATAATTGTATATGATATCTGAGTTATCTATAAAATTCGTGTGGATAACTCAGATGTAAAAGTATAAATTCTGAAATTTTAAAAAAACTGATTAGGTAAACAAAAAGTGGAAGATTTATTAAAGACATTAGCTGAAACTCCTTTACCACATATCCTTGTCATTGCTGGACTTTTATTTCTCTTTCTTTCTATTGCAGGAAAGATAGGGGCTAATATAGCCGTAAATTCTGAAAAACAAAGATTAGCAGGAGTATTAGGCTTTATCCTGTTAGTCGGTGGTGTAACTCTATATCTTTTTGTTCCTTCAACACCCACAGGCATAACCACTCCTACACATACGCCTATGCCAAAGCAGAAACAAAAGCTAACTCTACCCCCTGAAACCACGCCGCCTACGCCTACGTCTATGCCATCCATCAAACAACCAGATATAATCAAAAAAGTAAGAGAATACTGGCTATGGGGCGACTATGATGCAGCTTTAAATGGTTTCGAGGCCATTTTACAAAAGAGTGACGATCAAGCGGCAAGGGAGTTGGCCGAAACTAGAAGCAAGTGGCTTAATAAATATCGGGGGCACATTATTTTCGCTGATGATTTTGAAGACGATACTATTAGCACCGGTGCAAGATGGTTGATTCACCCTCCAGGTCCGGGTACCGGGACAGGCTCAGTTGCGCGCATAAAAAAAGATGGTAACTTTGTTTTGGAAGGACGAGGTCATTACCATGCTGCAGCAAAAATTTCAGATGACGTTGTTGATCGTGACTTTGAGATCAAACTACGATTCCAACCCGAAACACTGGAACAGGATGCTGCCCATATTAATATAATGATGGATGAAATTGAAGGGCGGTCTACGATTGGCATCCATATAAAGGGCAATGAATTATCGATATGGGAAGAAAAAAGTGGCCGGGAAACCGGCAAAGTATATCGGCAGAAATTTTCTCTGCGCTGGTATGAGCTACGTGCAGTTATAACTGGTTCACGCATTCAAGTCTTCTTAGATGATATGTCTGTTCTCGATTACACCAGTCCGCGTTCCCAGGTTTTCTTAAAAGAGTTTAATATAGAGCCGCTGGCAGGCGTGCTGCGATTTGACGATGTGCTTGTGATCTCTCGTTAGAGGTGAAATAAGATACTCTAATACTGCTCTGGCAACTTTGAATTCTCAACCACATGGTAACCTATAAGATATCGCACCAACTGTCACCAGATGAATTTTTTCAGGAACTAATTATGGCAACATTGATAATTCATGGAACAATGACGCCAAAGGCGTTTGCATATAGTGCCAAATGGTGGTGGGACTCATGGTATGAAAATGGATTTCTTTACCATGTGGCTAAAGGTATGCAGACTCTGATGGGAAGTTCAAAAGATGACGTTTGGAAAATATGTGGTAAACCAGTTTGTGAAACTAAAGGGTTAACTGGTAATTCTTCCAGTGAACAACTCCGGGATCATTCAATGACTGAAAAACTATCAGCTATTATGCTTCCTGGCAAGTTGCCTGAGACTTATTGGGCGCACAAAGGGCACTTTATGTGGAGTGGTTCCGATAGCCACATGCTGCGAGAACAAGGTGGCAGGGCTCTGGCCCGTTATTTGAACTTGATCAAAAAAATTGCTCCTCATGAGCCAATTCGGATTATTGCACACAGTCATGGCTGCAATGTTGTCAAACATGCCAGTAGCTGTGGATTGCTTGATTCCTGCGTTCACATTGAGAGAGCAATTTTCCTCGCCTGTCCGCACTTTTCCATTCAAGTGCTGCGTAAAATAAAGTATCCGTATAAACTGGAACCATCAAAATTTGGTCAGATTCTTAATCTCTACAGTCCATTCGACAGCGTTCAAGTAAAAATTGCACAGGAATACCCTGGTTCGCCGGACAATATGGATTTCACTATTGGAACCGTAAAAGCTAACAGAGAAGATCAGAACCCAGAAACAAAACGTACTTATATAAACTATGAAATACCTACAATGGATATCGGAATAAAGGCACACACGGTAATGCATGGTCATACACTTGGCACATTATGCGGTATTTTTTTGAGCTGTAAAGGGGATGAATTCAATGATGCCTATGAATACTTCAAAGAAAAATATTTACCGGTTCCAAATAATGACTTTGGAGAATAAAAAAATGGATCTGTAATCCTTTCATCGGCAGCGTCTTCAAGTTTGCAAGACGCGCCGGTGTGCTCGATTTCTCCGTCCTGTCTCAGGTTAAATCTTCCTGCAGATTTGCCAGGACCGTAGGTAGCGTCTGTGTATCCGTATCATATCGAGAAAGACAGTAATAACAGCCGTTGTATCCGCTGTGTTCGATCAAATCGGCAACCTCCTGCAAACTCTCGCAATAGGATTTATTCCCAGGCGCCATCTGAGAGACCCAGTGGCAATCCAGTCTGTGGATTTCCTTGGAATTCAGATTGGCGACGTACCACCAGGGACTGAACCGGTAGAAGTAACTGACGTTGACCTTACTAGCGCTGATGTCGGTCACTCGAAACACAATGTAGCTGTCTAATTCTCCTTGTTGTGCCTTAGATACGTAGGTGTGGCCTGATACTGCGCTGACACCAAATCTTGTATAACCGCTGGTTGGGAGGTTGACCGTGGTCATATCAGGGTCACCGATATTCCCCAGATCGATGACGCCTTGCTGGTTGAGATTATTCGCCCAGAATTCGCCCTGATAGTAGTAGAGGTCCCCTCCGGTAAAGTTACCCAGGGTATTGGTCGAGAAGTCAAAGCTGTCTCCATCGTCGAGCACCGCCTGAAGTAGGCTATGCGCGTGGAAGGCGTGCTGGATATCATTGAAATAAGGGAATCCGTTGAGCAGATTGTTGTCGGTGTCAGCTGCTTTATACAGGGCGGACAGCAGGTTGCTTTCGTGGGGGTCGGAGAAGTAATAGTCTCGGGGGTATGTCGAGAGTATCTGATGTGCTTCCAACAGCAGTTGGTCGGCGATTCTGGCCCCCGGGCCACCATAGATGTTGATCAGCCGCTGCCTGAGCTGCCAGGCGGCTCCGGCAATGATCTTCCCCCCGGAGTGACCTTCGATGTTGTAACTGCTTTTCCCGGGGTAGGCGTCATTATTGTTCAGGTTTCTGGGACTTCCAAAACAGCCTTCACCCATCCTGGAGTCGTTGGTAAAGCTGCATGCGAAATAGTCAGCAAAACCTTCGTCCATGGCATAGGCTTCGATATGCGTGGATGGAAAACCGATCCAATCGCCATAAATTTCGTACAACACGTTGTGCCCGCATTCATGGTAGATCACATCACTGCTTCTCGCATAATTATTGGTCCCGAACTGCATGGGATCGCCTGCATAGGCATTGTTGAAAGTATAGTTGACCCTGGCATTGAAGCGGCTGGTTCCGTCCCAGGGGTTGGTCCACGAGTACCCGAGTTCGTTTTCCAGCCAATCATGGAAGAGATTCATATGGTAGAAGAGGTTGATATGATCCCGATCTGTGGCGGTCCAGGTCAGGTTGCACGGACTGCTGATATTACAGTTCCTGGTTTCGGTGTAATTTGTTCCATTGTTGTTTTGCACGCGCGCATAGGGGCCATTGAGCGTGAAGGTGGCATCCCCATACGGCCAGTTCATGAACTGCCATAACCAGCTGACTGTTTTTTGATAGTGGCCGGCGCTGTTGGTGGTCGCCATCCCCTCGTCCTCGATCTCCACATATTCGTTTTTGAGGGGTACGGTGCTGACGGGGTCTGTCGGGTTGGCGGGATAGACCTCTCCTTGAACAGTACCTGTGACCTGTGCATCGGGAAATCTGGCGGTGTATTCCCGGATAATCTTTCCGTCCAAGGCGTCGATAATAAAGTATTTCTCGATTTCCGGATCGGGTTCATCCCCCACGATCTGGAGCTTCCAGGCCAGATGATAGGTGATCTGATCCTCTATTTTTTCCGGGTAGATGATCAGGTTGCCCTCTTTCCTCGCTAACTTTGGCCGATCCTTTTCTTCATAGGTGTTGATGGCGGACTCCGTCGCCTCTTCCAGACTCAAGCTGGGGTCAGTCGGCACATCGATATCAGGATAGTAATTAGCTGCGTAAGAACCGACCTTACCGTGCTCAGAGGCGTCCAAGCCCACGATTGCATGGTGGACAGGTATGTCTTTGTAATACTGCGCATATTTGACATACCATCGTTTATTAATTTTTTTTGCCGAAACCAATTTTAGGTCTTCGGCTTCGATTTCAAAAACCGCCTTGTGCTCCTGAAAGAAGGCTTTAAACGTCAACTCGGCGTTTTCCTTGGAAACCGGAACCTCCCCTTCCTTCAAGCTGGCTGGATAGGCATCAATTTCCACCACCCGCTCAGGTATCTTTGTCAGTCGGTTCCTGGTTACACGGACATTGTCGCCTAATTGCGTTTTCGTCTCTTCCTGCTTGGCTCTTCCTTTATAGATATCCATGATTTTTCTCCCTGTTCTGACTTAAGGATAGGAAATTCAATGACACTTTTCAATCTATAAGTTAACGATCGTTTCGTTTTGTTGATTCAGATCAGTTCAGACGTGGATGAAATATTCAGAAAAATTGAGTCAATGGACTGTATAAGGCCATTTTGGCGAATTTCTCCCTATATTCAGGACGAGAAATAGCCTACTATGTCATAATTTTCCTGTCATAAAGATAATAAATGGATATCCTGAATTAATATATGGCTAAAGCAAGAGGATTTACGGCAATTTTGATAATGCTATCTGATGATTTTTGAGAAAACGACATTGTGCAATGACAATAAAAAATCTTTAGGCAGGCCACAAGGATCCGTTCAGTGTTGACATGAAAATCCACCTAGTTTGTAAAGCAAACTATAAAAGTTGTGACTAGAATTGATGCCTAAAATAATAAAAGTGCAGTAGATAGGCGCCTTTTTATAGGCGCCTCTACACGATCAACATTCAACGAGGACTTTTTGGCAAGGGCGATAATGGAGGCTGGGGAGAAGTAACCAATATGGGGTGGTGAAGAGCCACCCTTTTTAATAATAAACAGCGATTAGATCGCAAGCCAGTCAGATGGAATAACAAATGCCATAGTTAGTGCAGCTGTTGATGTAACAGCGAAACCAAGTGAGATAGAAAATAACAATTCTTTTACCATGATTAAGTTCATAATATTTCCCTCATACAATTAATTTTAAAGTTTTTCCGATTTAGTTTTCAGTGAATATTTCTAAACCTTGTATGTTTTATACTTTATCACTCACTATTTTGTTTCTCTGTGATTAAAGACACAGTAATTTAGTAAGGTAATAATGTTTTTAAATTGTCGTTTGAGGAAAGAAGGAAGTCGGATAGGTCAAAAATGAAGAGATATTTAAACCATAACCACCAAGGGTACGACTTCAAATCGTGCCCTTTTTTATCAAAAACTAATTTTTAATGTAATTGATTGAGCATAGCAATATTATAACGATTTTTAACCATGTTTATGATAAATGCTTCAATATCTTCGGTATCAAAATTTTCTTTTTTTCTGAATAGTTTTCCCATGAATTTATAAATAAATTCATTCCTTTTCAGTAAGCCTTCATCATTTATCTCGCGTTTACCCACCAAATTAAAAAATGAATGGATTTCTTCAGAATTATTGGCGGATAAATCTAGGTCGTCAATTTTTTCCATAGCCTGAAAAGCACGCCTTCTATCACCTTTAATTAATTCAGCACAAGCCAGGTTAAGTTGTACTTCAGGTTCAATAGGGAATGAGGTCTTTGATGAATGATAACAATGATGCAAAATATCGTTCTTATGATCCATTAACACCTCTGAAAGCACTAAATAGGACAGATAAACACAATAATTTGCTTCTAAAGGATCTGTTTCGTAAACTGCTTTGAGAAAAAGGTGTATTGCTTGTTTATATCTAGATCTAAATAAACAATAAATACCGGTAAGAAAATTGACATTATAGCTTGGGGTGTCAGATTTATTTACTAAAGGTTTATTCATAACAATAGCCCTAATTAACGATTAGTATTTACATTCTGTACAGTCAACACAATGTATTTAAATACCAGTTAAACACCAAGCAAAAATTATTCCTTTTAGATTATATGCGATATAATTCAGATAATTAGTACTTTCAATTAATAAGTAAAATTGTAGGTTTGTAAAGTAAACTGACATGCCTAAGTAACGTTTGGTTTGGAATTATAATTTTGCTCCCAGTATGGGGAAACTTACCTTGGGTGGATGTTCTGCCTACCCTTATCCTTTCTATCAGATTATAATTTAAACTCAATGTGTCAATAAATATATAAAGGCTATTTTCATTGAAAATAATCTCAGGTGGACAAACAGGTGTTGACAGAGCTGCTCTTGATGCAGCTTTAGAATCAGGTATTGATGCAGGTGGATGGTGCCCAGAAGGAAGAATTGCTGAGGATGGTGTTATTCCAGAGAAATATCCAGTTCAGGTATTAAAAAATTCTGGTTACAGACAACGTACCAAGAAAAATGTAAATGACAGTGATGGCACAGTCATTATTTATTTCGGTTATCCAACAGACGGTACAGAACAAACCATAGCATTCTGCATAAAAGAGAAAAAACCTTATGTTCTAATTGATGCAGAAAAATTTACGATTGAAAGCGCATCTATAAAGATACTTTCATTTATAGAAAAACACTCTGTTGCCACTCTCAATGTTGCTGGCCCTCGTGCTGGAGGCGAACCAAGGGCTTATGATTATGCTAAGAATGTCATGTTCAGAGTTACGAAATACTTTTTGGTGTAACCAACGCAGAATTTGCGCCAGTGCTCACCTTAATTTTAAGCCCAGACTATCCCCCAGATCTGGGTCATGAGGAATATCAAATACTTACTAATAGATACAAAGGGTGGGTACTTTCTGCCTATCTTTTTTAACAGTTTTGTTAATAACCTATCTAAAAAAGGGCAATTCACTCCCCCTTGTTTATTGACTATAGCAGTTCAGAAACCAAATTTAATAACCACAGACACTACCAGTGCAATCGGCAATATAAAAGCGAGACCGTACAGAGCAGAAAACAGTAATTCATTTTTGTTAATTGAGTTAGACATAGCAATTTACACTGGAATATAGACGGCAATCATCAACACTATTATCAAAGCAGCGTCAATAAAATAACTATATTCATCGTATAATTTTTTAAAATTAATCTTCATATCACACCTCTCACTTATAAAGAAGAATTGAAAGTATATTCATATTTATATATTAAAATGATAGGGTGATTATTATTAAATGTAAGTGATTACCCTCACATAGCATTTGAGTTAAATTAAAATTTGTTGGTATTTATCAATTAAATGTTATTTACTGTTTAACTAAACAACCAAGCAGGGAAAAACTGACAACATTACAATGATAAAAAAAGGATTTATGTGGTGACTGTTGAGCCTGATCTATTAACCAGGCAGATTCATGATCGCAGGCCTATGATTGTTGGGAATCAAGCAAGTATAACTGTATAACTAACAGTAAAAGACTGACTAATTCATAATGTTATCAGTAAAGTATGACTATTACGTTTAGCTTCATAAGTTTCTAATTGTCCTTATCAGGTAGCCACAAAAAGCCGAAACCATAATGAGAATTGTGATAAAATGGAAAGGACTATCAGCGAAAGTAACCACTTTACTACTATAATTACCTATCAGAGAAAAGATTGGAATTTCATGGGTTACCATCATATAGATTAAGACGATAGATAGTAATGCAACAAACATTATAAGAATGAACTTTAGTTGCATGTGACCTCCGGTTTAATGCTCCCTGGTCGTACCACGACATAACTTAAAACCATCCATTACTATACTAAACTCATCAATTGATGAGCATATGACTGCAAGTTTTTCTTCATTCATTTAAAAAAAGAACACTTACTAACCAATTTTATTTGCAAGCCAATTATGAAACAGACAGAAATAATATAATATTCCCCTGATTAAGTAATTTACTGTTAGTGGAGATGAGCGTTTAGATAAGTGGTTAAAACTAACTTTCTTGAAAGATTTACAGTCTTTAATCTTCATGAGTCGATAATACCAAGGATTTTACAGAGAGGATATAGGAATTATGGACAGAATCTAATGATAAATCACAACGAGAAAAAGTAATTATATTGCTTAATAAATACTTATTTAATTCTGTGGGTAGGTTTTCGAGTAGGTTATATTCACTCTCACAATAACAGTCAAAAAGGCACGTTAGAGTAACTTTAATCTATTGATTTTAAAAAGAAAATGGTGGGCCTGGACAGACTCGAACTGTCGACCTGCCGATTATGAGTCGGATGCTCTAACCAACTGAGCTACAGGCCCTTATAGGGTTTGAATGCAAGGCATTCAAGAAGCTGGGTATTATAAAGGGTTATTTATAATATGACCAGCATCTTAGGGAAAAATACAATGGTTTGCATTTCTGCAGAGTGAATGACGATTCAGCTAAAGATTTAATCTTCACGCATAAAGCTGCGTAACATTTCTGAACGAGTTGGATGACGCAGTTTGCGTAATGCTTTAGCTTCAATCTGACGAATACGTTCACGTGTGACATCAAATTGCTTGCCTACTTCTTCCAAGGTATGATCAGTATTCATATCAATGCCAAAACGCATTCTCAGTACTTTAGATTCTCTCGCGGTTAAGCCTTCTAAAATATTCTTTGTCGCACTTTTCAGACCCGTTGTATTGGCTGTTTCTGCTGGTGACTGTATGTTTTGATCTTCGATGAAATCACCCAGATGTGAATCTTCATCATCACCAATAGGTGTTTCCATTGAAATAGGCTCTTTGGCAATTTTCAGCACTTTACGAACCTTATCTTCCGGCATTTCCATTTTTTCAGCCAGTTCTTCAGGTGTCGCTTCGCGGCCTTTTTCCTGTAACAGCTGCCTGGAAACACGATTCAATTTATTGATGGTTTCAATCATGTGTACCGGTATACGAATGGTGCGAGCCTGATCGGCAATAGAACGGGTAATTGCCTGACGAATCCACCAGGTAGCATAGGTAGAAAACTTGTAACCACGACGGTATTCAAACTTATCAACCGCTTTCATAAGACCAATATTACCTTCCTGAATAAGATCCAGGAATTGCAAACCACGGTTAGTATATTTTTTCGCAATAGAAATAACCAGACGCAGATTTGCCTCAACCATTTCTTTCTTAGCGCGGCGAGCTTTTGCTTCACCAATAGACATTTGTCGGTTAATGTCTTTTATACCAGAGATGCTCATACGGCATTCAACGCCGATTGCAACCAGTTTCCTCTGGGCTTTGCGAATTTCATCGGCATGTTCTTTGAGCACTTCTGAATAGGTATCACCCTTTTCAATATGCGTATCTAACCAGGTCATGTCCGTTTCATTATAAGGGAAAGAAGTAATAAATTCTTTTCTGGGCATATGCGCTTTATCGACGCATGCTGTGAGAATAATTTTTTCATGCATGCGAACACGCTCAATTAAAGAGCGTAAAGCTGCAACCATGCGATCATTTAACTTATGAGTACGCTTCAACTTCATGAAGGCATCGGCCATCTCTTTACGCAAGTCTTTGCAATTCTCGCTGTCGTAATTATCTTTTTTTTCAGCGCACAATAATTTTTCGTTCAGACTACGAATTAAAGCAAAGTGTTCTTTGACCAGCTCCATGTCTGGACCAATGGGCTCATTGTTTTCTTCGTCATCATCATCATCGTCTTTTGAATCATTAGGGGTTGAAGCAGGATTTGCCAGCAAATGATCTTCAACGTCTTCTTCATCCAGTAATGCGAAGCCAGTACCGCTAAGAATATCGGTAATTTTACGCTCTTCACGTTCAACTTTTTCATATTCAGTGATTAAAAGGCTGATAGTGGCAGGATAGGAAGCTAAAGCACAATGCATTTGCTTCATGCCTTCTTCAATTCGCTTGGCGATTTTAATTTCACCCTGACGGGTAAGCAGTTCAACCGATCCCATTTCACGCATATACATACGTACCGGATCAGTCGTACGACCAAATTCAGTATCCATTGAAGCCAAAGCCGCAGCAGCTTCTTCAACGGCATCATCATCAGTGGTATCCGTTGACGAACCTTCAACAATCAAGTCATCTGCATCAGGTGCAACTTCCACGACCTTGATACCCATATCATTTATCATCGCAATGATGTCTTCGATCTGTTCTGGTTCCAGAATATCGTTAGGCAGGTGATCATTTACTTCTGCGTAGGTCAGGTAACCCTGTTCCTTACCACGAGCAATAAGAATTTTTATTTTAGATTGTTGAGTATTTTGATCCATAGACCTCTTGATCCGTAAAAAAAGTATCATTGCCCATTACTATAAAACGATAGAAACGAGCAATAAAAAGTTCCGCGAGATAACTTGCTATTTTAACATATTAAGTGCGATTCTGCGAGAGCAGCTAAGTAAAATTCCAGTTATAATTTATAAAAAAGTTCTATTCAGTTCACAAAAGTGATAAAAACAAATCACTCTGAAGTAAAAAAATTGCTTTCCCGGACTCCTGACAAGAGACCCGGTATGTAATTTATCCTGACTTCAATGCTATGAGTAATTGTACATATTCGCTTTTTTCAGATTTATTCAGACCCTGTTGTCTTTCTTTACGCTGTAACTGTGTAAAGCGCTGCTGCTGATATTGGCGCGTAAATAATTGCAAAAGTTCATCAAATTCACAGCTGATTGCCTGTTCATCATCGATCAATAAACGTTCTGACGCTAATTCGGTAAGAAACTGATGTTGCTCAGTATTTTGCCAGTTTGCCAAGACCCTCGCCATTGTTAAATGGGGGTCATTCTGAAGCAAATCAAGTAATTGCATAAAAACACTGATATCTGCAAGTTCCAATGATGCAAAACGTCCCGGATCACCTGCTTTTTCTGCCAGATAAGGATGCTGCAGTAAGTAAGCAATTGCTTTTTTTACTGGTGATGGTCCCTGTTGCTGTATACGGGCGGAACTGTGATTAAATCTTTTTTCCCTTGATACAGTAGACGCAACTGAAGCAGATTTTATTCCCAGCAGAGGGAGTAAACTTGTCTGATCAATTTCTGCCAATTCTGATAAGCGGGCAATCATTAATGTTTGAAAGGCACCTTCCTGAATTTTTTCCAGATAGGGCTTACTGAGATCGATGAGTTTAGAGCGTCCATCAAGCGATTCCATATTGACCTGCTGCATTAAGTTATCAAAAAAGAATTCTGAAAACGTCATGGCCTTATCCATTTCTGCTTCAAAACCGGCCTTTCCTTTTTGACGCACAAGGGTATCGGGATCTTCACCATCAGGCAAAAACATAAAACGGGCCTGTTTACCCGGTTTAATAGCAGGCAAGGCATTATTCATTGCACGCCAGGCTGCATCCCTGCCCGCCCGATCACCATCAAAACAAAAAAAGACGTCATCACAAAGACGAAATAGCTTTTGCAAATGTTCGGCTGTTGTTGCTGTACCAAGGGTTGCCACACTATAATTGACACCAAACTGCGCCAGTGACACAACATCCATGTAGCCTTCAACCACTAGAATTCGTTCTATTTTACGTAATGCTTGTTTGAGTTCAAAAAGACCATAAAGTTCCTGCCCTTTATGAAATAAACGCGTTTCTGGTGAATTAAGATATTTTGGTTTGCCATCGCCCAGAATTCGTCCGCCAAATGCAATGGTTCGCCCTCTTCTATCACGAATGGGGAACATGAGCCGCTCTCTGAAGCGATCATACCAGGGGGCTTTTGATGAGCTGGCAGCAGCACCATCTTCATCACGCTTAATCAGCATTCCGGTGTCAAACAAAGCTTGTATTTTTTTCTGATCACCTGCGCCGATGACATTGAGCACATTGTCCCAACCCGGTGGTGAAAATCCCATACCAAATGTTTTTATGACCTCCGGACTTAATCCACGCTGTTTAACATAGTCCTGAACTTGCTGGGATTTAGGGTGATGAGTAAGCTGATATTGATAATAGTTTGACACTTGATCCAGGAGTTCAAACTGCTCAGGTGCCTGTTTCTGAGGTTCATTTGTGTAAGCAATCTTAGGTACTTGCAAGCCAGCCATTTGCGCCAGCTCTTCAATGGCTTCAACAAAACTTTGATGCTCATACTCCATTAGAAAACGGATGGCATCACCACTCGCACCGCAGCCAAAGCAATGATAAAACTGTTTTGGCTGGCTGACGCTAAAAGACGGTGTTTTTTCACCATGAAATGGACAGCAGGCCATATGGTTACTGCCTGAACGTTTAAGCGGTACGCGAGTATCAATCAGTTCGACAATATCGGTGTATGCCAAAACTTCATCAATAAATTCTCTGGGGATTGTTCCAGCCATGAATAACCATTATTTAAAATAAATTACGATGTAATGTTTATATTTGAACGGGGTATAGCTGAGTGGCGCTTGTGTCTGGAGTATTAAGACTCTTTATTAAGACAATCGCTGTTTGATAAGGGTGCTCACTTGTGACATATCGCCTCGTCCCTGTACTTTAGGTTTGAGCATGCCCATCACTTTTCCCATATCTTTCATTGACTGAGCACCAGTTGTACTGATGGCTTCTTCAATTAGCTGGGCTATTTCTGCTTCGGTTAAAGCAACGGGAAGATATTCCTGGAGTATGCCCATCTCCATTTCTTCTTTTTCAGCCAGATCGATACGATCGGCATCTCGAAACTGCTGGGCAGAGTCCCGTCGCTGTTTAACCAGCTTGTCTAATATCGCCAGAATCTGGGGATCATCAAGCTCAATTTGTTCATCTATTTCGCGCTGTTTAACAACGGCTATGGTGCCACGAATAACAAGCAGGCGGTCTTTTTCTTTAGCCCGCATGGCGTTTTTCATATCATCCTGAAGACGAGACTTTAGAGTCTGGCTCATATTTTATAGCTCATATCTGTTTTGCGAAACTTACAACAATTTTTTACAGCAATCTTTTAAAACAATCTTTTTTAAAAAAAGTTAAAACAAGGTGTATCTTGTTTCTACTTTAGTACATGCGTTTACGACGGCCAATATCACGAGACTGCTTTTTCTGCCAGCGTTTAACGGCAGCGGCTGCTTTACGTTTACGAACAGCTGTAGGCTTTTCATAATGTTCACGACGGCGAACTTCTGATAAAACACCTGCTTTTTCACAAGAACGTTTGAAACGACGTAATGCAACGTCAAATGGCTCGTTTTCTTTAATCTTAACCGATGGCATGTAGACTCCTAGCTCCTACCAAAATGAATAATTGACTCAATTTCTTAATATCTATCTCTTAATATTAAGTGTCATGCGTTCTATTTTTATTAGCTAATAAGCAAATATAATCTGACCAGGAACGCAGAGACGGGATCATACTCTTACCAGAGAATAAATGCAAAAGTTCTTTCTCTTTTTATCCCCCAAATTTAACTAACTAAAGTGTAATTTCGTGTAATTTCACTTGAAAGCACCTGCTATTGAGTAGACAATACCGGCATGAAAGTATTAGGTATTGAAACATCCTGTGATGAAACAGGCATTGCAATCTATGATGACCAGCAGGGCTTATTGGCTGAAGCACTCTATAGCCAGATAGCATTACATGCGGATTATGGCGGTGTGGTGCCTGAACTGGCTTCCAGAGATCATGTGCAGCGTATCATTCCCCTCATCGATCAAGTCATGAAACAGGCTGAATGTCAGCCTGAAGACATTGATGGCATTGCCTACACCGCCGGCCCCGGTTTAATGGGGGCTTTAATGGTTGGTGCCGCTGTCGGCCGCTCCCTGGCATGGACCTGGAAATGTCCCAGCATTGGCGTTCATCATATGGAAGGCCACTTATTAGCCCCCATGCTGGAAGAAAACACACCTGATTTCCCTTTTCTGGCGTTATTAGTTTCTGGCGGCCACACCTTATTGGTGGATGTCTCAGGCATTGGCCAATATAAGATAATCGGTGAATCTCTGGATGATGCAGTGGGTGAAGCCTTTGATAAAACAGCCAAAATGCTGGGGCTGGGCTACCCTGGAGGGCCGATTATTTCTGAGCTTGCGCTCAATGGCAAGACTGATCGCTATAAATTCCCTCGCCCTATGGTGAATCGTCCCGGACTGGATATGAGCTTTAGCGGTTTAAAAACATTTGTTTTAAATACCTGGACTGAATCTGATAAAACAGTACAAACTAAAGCCGATATTGCCTATGCTTTCCAGGAAGCGGTTGTGGACACTCTGGCCATAAAATGCAAGCGGGCTTTAAAAGAAACCGGTCATCAACGGCTGGTTATTGCTGGTGGTGTGAGTGCCAATAAGCGCCTTCGTTCGCGACTGGCCGAATTAGCCAAAACAAGTTCTGTCGCTGTGTTTTATCCAAAACATGAGTTTTGTACTGATAACGGTGCCATGATTGCCTATGCTGGCTTACAACGATTAAGTGCAGGTGAAAAAGATGGGGATGGATTTTCCGCAACGCCCCGGTGGCCTCTGGGTGATTTGCAAGCCCCCGGCCTCAGCTAACCAGGGGCTGTTGATCTTTCAGATGTTAGACTGATTTTGAGAAAATTTTAGCACTGACAAGGCATTTTTTACGTATCAATGCATTCCATTGATAGTAAAAAATAACGCAGGCAGGGCTAAAATTAGCCAAAATCAGACAATAGATGAAAGATCAACAGCCCCTAGTCTTCCGTGCCTTGCAGAATTCGTTTTATATTACTGCGATGTCGCCAGACAAGGAGTATTGAAATAAAGACGGCCATGATAATCAATGTATCTGAACCACTGAGCCACCAAAAATAAAATGGGGCTAAAGCTGCGGTGACTAATGCAGACATCGATGATATTTTTAAACCATAGGCAACAGTAAGCCATGTCACCAGCATAGCAAGGGAGACAGGCCAGCTCACACCTAAGATAGCCCCAAATGCAGTTGCCACCCCTTTACCGCCTTTAAAGCCGAAAAACACTGGATATAAGTGTCCCAGAAATGCCGCACAGGCAACCAGGGCTATGGTTAAATCATCACTTTTAAAAGCCACTGCAACTAAAACAGGCAGAAGTCCTTTCAACATATCACCAATCAGCGTGAAAGCCGCGGCTTTTTTGCCGCCGATGCGTAACACATTGGTGGCGCCTGGATTATTGGAACCTTCTGTTCTTGGATCAGGTAATCTCATGATTTTACAAGTAATAATAGCTGTAGAAATTGAGCCTATAAGATAGGCGGCTATGGTTAGAACAGCAGTTAAAACAATAGTTGAAATAGGTTCGGCTGGCACGATTCTCTTATCTTATGTTAGTTAGTGTCCATCCGTTTATTCATCTTTTAGCTTCCCCCTTCTTTAGAAGGGGGACTGAGGGGGTTGCAAATCAACAACTTAAACCCCCTCTATCCCCCTTTGAAAAAGGGGGAGGTGAAAAAACAGTAATAAACGGATGGACACTAGTTATGCTTAGTTGTGTTAATTAATGAGTCCGCCATTATACAGTATTTTTTTAGTTATGTTCTTATTGACATTTATCAATAAAATCATAAACTCATTATTACCTTACAAGAAAAGTTCACACTCTCTCTTTTGTAAGAGCACGACAACTCTCAATTTTAAGGAATAAAATTATGTCAAAAACTATCGCACCATCTCATTCAGAAAAGAATCACCCAGAAAAGCCGACCAGTAGTCGCCGCTCATTTTTAAAAGGTGCCTTGTCTGCAGCCGCCGTTGCAACGGTTACGACCAGCACATCAAGCAATGTTTTTGCTTCTGAGCAGGCTTCGATGGCAGGCATTGTCTACACCAAAGAAAATCCCGGCAAATGGGCAAAAAAAGTGGGGAGTCATTTACCCAGCATCACGATTAAAGGCCAGAATGTCACCGTGAACACCAATCATGGCATGTCGACCAAACATTTTATTGTCCGTCATACTCTGGTATCCAAAGATGGAGAAACTCTAGGAGAAAAGACTTTTACACCTGACAGTGAAGAGGCTACTTCCAGCTATACTCTGCCTGAAGGTTATAAGGGTAAGTTATATGCAACCAGTTTTTGTAATAAGCATGACTTCTGGCTAGCTGAAACTAAAGTGTGATCACCTTACTTGTTCAAGCTGTATGAACTTGAGTTTTAAACACTTGACGCCTGGCAGTAAAAGAGTATGACTTTTTATTGCCAGGCTCACTAATAAACCCTTACTAAAACCCTCACTAAAAACCCTTACTAAAACCAAAGCTCACTTCACTCCACGTCACTTCAGTTTAACCTTCTCTGCCATCAACCCTGGGCTGAGTTAAAACCGGGGTGTAGACAATTGCAAAGAGAATGAAGGCAACAGTCCAGAGCACGGCAGACACTTCAATCCAAAGAATATAGTGTGCCATAGAAAACAGAGGAAATATGACCCGAATAATTGTTGCCAGAGTCAGGAGATAAAAACCACTCACAGCCAATTTTGAAGGCAGCATCTCACGCCCGGTATGCCCAAGAGAAACTCGCGCCATCATTCCGTATGTCGTAATACCAATAACACCCACCGTCCAGGCATGAATAGCCAGATTATTGGCAACCAGATCCAGCCCCACCATCACTTTCATTGCAAAACCAATAAGAAACCACAAATAACCCGCATAGAGCACCCAGAGGATCGGGGTATTAAGTACTGGCTTAGAAAACCAGGGAGCCACTCGCATGATATGTGCGACCAGAAGAATACCTGCCAACAGAGAAATAATCAGCCCATTAAGCGCAAAAAAATCCGCCAGCGCCAGCAGTATTAACACAATTAATAATATTTTTTCTAACAATGGTCGTTCAACCACTTCTGTTTGCGGTACTACCACTCGGGTGAAAAAAGGCATCACACGTCCCGTCAGCACTTGAATAATGAGCAGAACACCGTATAGCGCTAATAAATTACCTTTTGCGACGCCAGTCGCCATGATACCAAGATGCTGACTTTGTACCAGTATATCAGCCAGCATGAAAACACTGATGATGGCAATCATAATGAAATTATTGCTTTGTTTTGCTTTGAGAATAGGATGCGCAACCGCCAGAGCCAAAAAGAAGAAGAATGACACATCAACAATGGCTATCACTATCCCGGGGACGGTTGTAAAGGGTAAAATTCGCGCTGCAAGCCAAATTACAGCTAAAAGTGCCAAAGGCACTTTGGTAATGGTATCGACATTGGTCCAGTTTTTAACGGCTGTCAGTAAAAAACCAGCAATAACAGCTGCGGCATAACCGAACAACATTTCATGGCTATGCCAGTCAATAAAACCATAATAGGTATTTAGCTGAATAATATTGACGTAAGCAAGCACCCAGGTGCCCATTAAAATAATGGCCGAAAAAGCCGCCAGCAGAAAAAAAGGACGAAAACCCAGGTTAAACAACGCAAAAGATTTTTTTGGCTGCTCATCGATTTGTATAAACACAAGTATCCCCGATAAGAATTTAAGTTGTCATTAAAGCAACAATAACGTCAGGGATGAATGATTAAGATCAAGATGAAAAAAACTTATTGGGTTTAACCTGAACAAATCAGTTGAACCGTAGCGAGAGCGATCATGGTGCTGAAGATTCAAGGCTTTACAAGTTATTTTGATTTTATTCGTAGTCACCCTACGGGTGAAGTCAAAATGTTTTGGAAAGTCTTGAAGATTCAGTGCATTGGACGCTCGCAGCAGGTTTAACTGGTTTGTTCAGGTTAAAGACTTATGAATAACTGAAAATCACTGTTGGTGCCTTGTAATGCGCCACATAGACAATATAAGAAAAAACCAAAACAGCCATCCCTGCCGCCATTATTCTGATGTTCTTTGTTTTTCCCCATCTTAGTGCAATCATGCCCAGTAAAATATAGATCAATAAACCAATAATTTTTTCTGCTATCCAAAAAGTGGTTAATGGATTGACGCCAAGGATATAGACCATTGTCAATGCAGTAGCTAACAGTAAAGTGTCAACGTAGTGAGGTAGTTTTTTAAACCAGTATTTCGTCTGGCCAGGCGAATCATTGAGTTTCAGAATAACACGGAAAATAAAACCGCTAATTGACAAGGTAATTGCGGTTACATGTAAATATTTAACAAATTCGTAAAAGGTCATTTTGCATTCAATTCAAATTCTATACTGTATTGTTACTTGATTTTAACTGACTAATAAACGAACATGCTAGCTTAATTCGAGTTAGGTGGCGTTATTTGTATCTTACGCCATTTTATCATGTGTTATAAGTGACATTGGTTACAAGAACGGTTACAAGAACAGTTACAAAAACGGCGATAGGGATACTGACATGAATCCGGGCATGGATATTGTTTTTATTAAGCAACTGAAACTGGAAACCATTATCGGGATCCATGATTGGGAAAGAGAGAAACAGCAGCCGATTATTTTAGACATTGATATTGGCTGTTCAATAAAGTCAGCGGCACAAAGCGACCAGATAGAACACTGCATCGATTATTTCAGTGTTTGTGAAAGAATGAAGGAACTGGCTGAGACTCATCAGTATCAATTAGTTGAATCCTTTGCGGAAGAAGTCAGCCGCATCATCCTGCAGGAATTTATGGCGCAGTGGGTTCGAGTTAAATTAAATAAACCCGCAGCTGTTAATGAAGCCAGTGGTGTGGGTGTAATGATTGAAAGACATCATGACTAATGAATAAGAATTGAATAAGAATTGTGACGATGATTAAAGAATTGCGACAATAATTAAAGAGAGAATAGATACAAATGAGCAAACATTTGGTTTATGTTGGCATTGGCAGCAATATTGACCAGGAAAAATACATTCGTCTTGCAGTACAATATTTACGCAAATCATTTGGTGAACATTGTCACCTGCTTCTCTCACCCGTATATAAAACACAGGCAGTTGGTTTTGATGGTGACGATTTTTTTAACCTGGTTGCCTGTTTTTTTACAAGTTTATCCCCTTTTGATGTTGAAAAAAAACTTAAGGAAATTGAACATCAAAATGGTCGTCGCCGTGATCAGGAAAAATTTTCTGCCAGAACGCTGGATATCGACCTACTTCTCTATGACCAGGAAATTATTAATAGCAACGGCATCAGCATCCCCAGAGATGAAATTGAAAAATACGCATTTGTACTTTCGCCATTGGCTGATCTAACTCCCAATTTAATTCATCCTCAAACACAAAAAACCGTTTTAGAAATGTGGCAGGAACTAAGCCAGTCAACTAATGCTGAAGCATTGGAAAAAATTGATTTCACCTGGAAAGGTTAGAGCCAGAGGCATGTCTTGCAAGCCACATTTTATAGACCATGGATTGTAGACAAAGCAGACCTTTAAACATTGAGAGTGTTTAAACCTGGAATAATGAGTTGAACCTACACATGAAGGAATGAGTTCATGCAATTA
>JAPVVU010000011.1 GCA_028571885.1 Gammaproteobacteria bacterium
CCATATTTAATCGCCTTGGCCGCATCAGCCGGTGTATCAGCATTGGCCAGCACTTTAAGTTTGGCGACTTCATCCGCCCAGCCCAGTAAAATATTCAGTTCATGGGTAAAATCTGCTTCAACCGTACCTATTTGCCCCTGATACACATTACCACTAGTACCGTCGAGGGTAAGCCAGTCACCTTCTTTGATAATAATGTCCCCGATATTGGCCTGGCGTAAATTAATATCAACGACAATGCCTTCTGCACCTGCAACGCAGGGCTTGCCCATGCCCCGGGCAACGACCGCAGCATGAGAGGTTTTGCCTCCCCGGCTGGTTAAAATGCCCTGAGAGGCAAAAAAACCGTGAATATCTTCCGGCTTAGTTTCTTCCCGGAGCAGAATAACTTTATTCCCCTGCTTGCCCAATTGTTCTGCTCTGTCGGCATCAAAAATAGCGATACCGCTGGCTGCTCCCGGTGAAGCAGGTAAGCCCTGAGCAATGGCATCAATACGAATATTGGGATCAAGTCTGGGGTAAAGCATTTGTTCGAGATGCTGAGGATCAATACGCAGCAGTGCCTGCTGTTTATTAATCAGTCCTTCTCTTTCCATTTCTACAGAGGTTCTCACCATGGCAACGGCATTCATTTTTCCGTTTCGGGTCTGCAGGCAATAAAGGACACCGCGTTCCACAGTAAATTCAAAGTCCTGAATTTCACTATAATGAGTCTCCAGTCGAGAGCGCAGCTCTTCCAGCTGCTGGTGCATTTCCGGCATTTCCTGGAGCATATTTTCAATGGCTCTAGGTGTCCTGATCCCGGCAACCACATCTTCACCCTGCGCATTGGTCAGATACTCACCATACAGGCGGTTTTCTCCTGTACCCGGATTTCTGGTAAAAGCCACACCCGTGGCACAATCATCACCTCGATTGCCAAACACCATGGTGCAAATATTAACTGCTGTACCATTGGCCATCTCTGGGGTAATATTAAATTCCCGTCGATAATCAATGGCGCGTTTGCCCATCCAGGAACTAAACACAGATTTTATGGCTAATTCTAATTGCTCATAGGGATCTTCAGGAAAAACACGGCCTGTTTGTTGTTCAACAATGGCTAAAAATTCATCACAGAGCGTTGCTAAATCATCTGCCGACAGACCAATATCTTCTTTAATGCCTTTTTCTTTTTTTAATTGAGCAAGGGCTTCATCAAAGGGCTCATCAGAAATGCCTAAAGCAACCTTGCCAAACAGCTGGATAAAACGCCGATAGGAATCATAGGCAAAACGTGAATTACCCGTTTGTTGTATTTCACCGTTAAGCGTATCACTGTTTAAACCCAGATTCAGAATTGTATCCATCATTCCGGGCATGGACATGGCTGAGCCTGAACGCACTGAAACCAGCAGAGGATCATCGGCATCACCGAATTTTTTGCCTGTTTTTTGTTCCAGTGCGGTCATCTGTTCCTGTACTTCAGCCATCAGGGATTCAGGTAAGGAATCTGTCTCAGAATCCAGATAGTTCAAACAGGTTTGCGTCGTGATAACAAAGCCTGGTGGTACATTCAAACCAATCTGAGTCATTTCACAAAGATTAGCCCCTTTACCGCCTAATAACGCTTTATTTTTTCCATCACCGTCTTCAAAGGCGAAAATCTGCTTATTCATAACCTGCTCCATTTTTTCCAATAATTAATCTATGACTCAATCTGAAATTAAGCTAAGCCATACGACCATATAGAATGTTCATGTGTCTTGCCAGCATCTGGGTTTCTTCATTGAGTTGTTCCCAGGAAAATCGCCATTGCCAATTGCCTTCTATTGTACCTGGCGTATTCATTCGATGTCCTTCACCAAAACCCATCAAATCCTGCATCGGCAGAATAGCCAGTTTAGCAACCGATGCCATTGCGGTACTCATCAGCACCTGATTTAACTGTTCATAGGGAAAGTTAAAATATTGCTGAATATAATTTTTTTCATCTTCATTCAATGAGTCTAACCATGAGAGTGTCGTGTCATTATCATGAGTCCCGGTATAGACCACACTATTGACCTGATGATTATGCGGCAGATATGGATTACTGCTTTCACCAGAAAAAGCAAATTGCAGAATTTTCATACCCGGCAAATTATATTGCTCACGCAAATCATTCACTTCTTCAGTAATAATCCCCAGATCTTCTGCCACTAATGACAAATCAGGATATGTCTGATACAGGGTTTTAAGCAATTTTTTACCCGGCGATTTAACCCATGTGCCATTAATGGCTGTTTCTTCATCGGCTGGAATTTCCCAACTGGATTCAAAACCGCGAAAATGGTCAATACGAATCAGATCAAAAAGTATTTGCTGAGTATCTATGCGTTCAACCCACCAGCTGAATTTAGCGCTTTTAAGCGCATCCCATTGATAATGCGGGTTGCCCCACCGCTGTCCCGTCTCAGAAAAATAATCAGGCGGCACACCCGCCACTACTTCGGATTCACCTGCTGCATTCAGCTTAAAAAACTGGCGCTGAGCCCAGACATCAGCACTGTCATGAGCAACAAATATCGGCAGATCGCCAAACAGGTAAATACCATGTGAATTGGCATACTCTTTTAAGGACAACCACTGGCTGAAAAACAGATATTGTTCAAACTGATAAAAGAGAATTGAGTTTCTAAGGCGATCTCTCACTTCATCAAGCGCTTTTTTTTCCCGGTTTTTTAAAGCTTCAGGCCAATCCACCCAGCTTTTTTGCTGATTTTCTTTTTTCAAAGCACAGTACAGCGCAAAATCATCCAGCCAGAAAGCCTGCTCACGGATAAACCTTTGAAAATTATGACACTCACTCTGCTCATCCAGACTCTGTTTATCTGAAGCCGAATTATCTGAAACTGAGCTATCTGAAACTGAGCTATCTGAATCAAGGTCTTCCAGGCATTTATTTTCACGCTGTTTATTATCATGCGGTTCTTCAAACTGCTTGCGAAAGGCATTAAAAGCGATTGAGATACATTTTGATCGCCCCAAAACATCGGTAAAACAATGGTGAATATCATGCTCAGACAACCAGCCTCGTTCAACCAGCCATTGCAGATCGATCAATTGTGGATTTCCCGCATGTACTGAAAGGGACTGATAAGGTGAGCCGTCACCATGAGTCGGTCCCAGGGGCAAAGTTTGCCAGACGCTGAAGCCGGAATCTTTAAGAAAATCAACAAAACGATAGGCATCTTCACCAATAACGCCATTAGCATAGGGGCCTGGTAATGATGTGATATGCAGTAAAACACCTGAACGGCGTTTATCTAATGGTATGGATTGGTTATATTTTTGTGGTTCCGTCCCTGTCATATTTTTATTCCTGTCCTGGTCTCATCGTTCCGCCGGCGGCTGGCGCGCCACTGCCCTGAGTAAACACCTGAGTGAGATAGCTTGGCGGCAGCACCCCCAGATACTGATATAAAATTGATAAATTTAAACGAAATAACGATTCAAAACTACTGACTGAATCAGCAGGGTTATAATCACCGAACCACCAGAACCAGTCAGACCCTTCACATACGGCCAGCTGCTGTTCTGCTCTTGCCAGTTCACCGGGATCAAGTTCACCGCGAGCAAGCACATCATCAAAACATTCTTTGGCTTCAATCAGCATATCCCAGCCACGATTTTTAGCACTATCACCAATCCAGGTTGAAAAGGAACCATAGACCCAGCTGCCGGCCACCAGAGAAGGTAATTTTGTTGGTTCTATTTTTAAATCAATACAGTCTGAAAAAGTGGTCAGTTCTATATCCGGGTGTTCTGCCAGTCGCTTATAAAGAGTTGTCAGGAAATAATAACCATTTTCAGGATAATATTCCCAGGCATTTTCACCATCAAGAATAATTGACACAACACGGCCGCTTTGATCTTCACGATAATTAAAAATGGTTTCCAGATGTTCTATCAGATTACCCACGGCATCATCTGCATGCCATTTAGAATAGGTAAATCCTATCAGATCGGATAAACCGTCATCTCGAAAAAAACAGTTGATTTTGCTTTCTTCCGGAGCAACAGTATAAGGGCGGTGCAGGCCAATATCATTATAGACCTCATCCATCATACCCGCCAGACTCAGACTGTTATTTAAAACACTGCCCCCGGTTGCCGTCCACTTAAAGCCATATTCAGATAAAATTTCCAGGGTCTCATCACTCACAGCACCTTCTGAAGGCCAGCAGCCTACGGGTTTAAAGCCAAAATGGTTTTTGAAAATATCCAGGCCCTGTTTAATATGCCAGTGCACTCGTTCTTTTCCCCCTGGATAGGTTGTTTTTTCTGGCAGCGGTACATCAGGCATTGCCTCCCTGGCAGAATTTAAATCCAGCAGTAAGGGTATAATGGGGTGTGCGTAAGGTGTAACAGATAATTCTATCTGGCCTGACTGAGCCAGCCGGCGATAGCGTTCAATAATCGTATTATGAATTTCGCCAATTACCTCCAGCAACAAATAACGATCATTTAAAGTGTAATCACTTTCTTTATGAATCAATCGCTTGATTCGTTGATCCTTACGTTTGACGGTTTCTCCAATCCAGGCCAGGTGATGCCATGTCAGCAGGTCAAACAGATATTGTTCATCCAGATAAAAGACGGTATCCGGGTTGTGAACAAACCACTCTGACATATTGGCCAGTTTCTGATAAGCTGGAAAATGATCGATTAAACGTTCCCGATTAGCACGCAGGCAGTCAGTGATTATTTGCAGCCTTAGAAGTGGACTTGAGGGTAGTTTACTGGATGTCAGACTGGCTAATAAGGGATCACGAAGTGAGGTATTATGCCGTAGAAAATCTTTGATTTGGTCTTTGTAGTCTTCAATCTGCTCTAATAAAGTGGGCGTAAAATTAATGACGGCCCTGGCTCCGGGAATTGACTCAAGATGATCAACCATATCAACATAATCTTTTATAACATGCAGATAGGTCCAGGGCAGCTGATATTCATTTTTTCTTAAATCACGGTATTCAGGCTGATGCATATGCCAGCAGACAACCACTTTTAATTTATCTTCAACTGCAGAGCTCATTTATTCCCCTTTAATAACCCGATATCAATTAAATCAGATAGAGTCGCAACTTGCGTTCCAACTTCACCTTATCCTGCATCTGGTGGCGTTATTATTATTTTTATCCCACTTTTTATCCCATTTAGACACACTTATCTAATCGTATGCTGCTTAGGTCCAATCATATCTGATGTCACTAAGACAATACCTTTTTCTGTCACCCGATAATGTTTTTTATCCTCACTGGGATTAACACCAATCTTTGTTCCTTCAGGTATCTGTGTGCCTTTATCAATGACTGCATTTATAATCGTGCAGTTTTGCCCAATATTAACATCCGGCAGGATGACTGAATTTTCAATCAGAGAATAGGAATTAACCCTGACATTAGAAAACAATAATGAGTGAGAGACTTTAGCCCCAGAAATAATACACCCGCCTGAAACCATAGAATCAACCGCCATCCCTCTACGATCATCATCATCAAACACAAATTTTGCCGGCGGTAATTGTTCCTGATAGGTCCATATAGGCCAAACATCATCATACAGATTCAACTCAGGGGAAACACCTATCAGCTCCTGATTGGCTTTCCAGAATGCATCAATGGTTCCAACATCACGCCAGTAAGTCTGGCTCTGTTCTTCTTTGTTATTAAAGGCATAAGCATAGGCACGATATTTTTCCACCACATGAGGGATAATATCTTTGCCAAAATCGCGGCTTGAATCCGGCTCATCAGCATCTCTGATAAGCTGCTCAAACAAAAAGGCCCTATTAAAAATATAAATCCCCATGGAGGCCATGGCACAGTCCGGGTCACCGGGTACATGTTTTGGATGTTCCGGTTTTTCCGCAAACTCAACAACCCGGTTATTTTTATCTATCTCCATGACGCCAAAAGCCTTCGCTTCTTCCAAAGGTACTTCAAAACAACCGACAGTGAGATCAGCTTCATTCTCTACATGCTTGGCCAGCATGGCACCATAGTCCATTTTGTAGATGTGATCGCCTGCCAGAACCAGAATATATTCAGGATTATGGGCACGAATAATATCAAGGTTTTGATAAATAGCGTCTGCAGTGCCGAGATACCAGTTCTCCTTAATACGCTGCTGTGCCGGCATCAGTTCAACAAATTCACCAAATTCACCGCGAAAATGTCCCCAGCCCTGTTGTATATGACGTATTAATGAATGTGATTTGTATTGGGTTGCCACCGCAATGCGGCGAATACCAGAATTAACACAATTAGATAGAGGGAAATCAATAATTCGAAATTTACCTCCAAAAGGCACACTCGGCTTTGCTCGCCAGGACGTTAATTCCTTTAAACGGGAGCCCTGTCCTCCGGCCAGAATAATCGCTAAGGTATCACGGGTAATACGACTTACAAAACGATGGTTATCTTCTGTTGACACTGACGACTCCTTTATGAAGTTAAGTCTGAATTATGAAACCAAAAATAGAACATATGTTACACTAAATCCAGTTTTATTTGATATAAATTTAATATATCACAGTCTTAGCTGTCTTAAGTTAAATTAAAGTGAATCATTGATCACAATCAATAAATTAAAATAGTCTTAATAATTACCACCCGTTTAGGATTGTAGAAATTTCAATTTCGTAACAATCATTATCCCAGTGATTAGGATTGTAGAAATTTTTCTTTGCTAAAAATCATTATCACGGCGATTAGGCTATTATATTCCTGACAAATGACAGTATAATGAATCATAAGTCGATGCACAGAAGAGTTTATCTCCTTTCCCTGAATAAAAAAGGAAGGATGTGGCAAAATAAAACATTTCCACATAGACCATTTTCTGGATAAACCATCTTCTAAATAACTGTTCCTAAACAGTGAACAATGAGCATCAGAACCTGGCATTTATTATTGGGCGATTTGACGCAGTCCGAGCACAATAATAAATGCCAGGTTCTGATGCGGATCATTAATAATGAATGCTCACTATTTCCCCTCATGGGGCCTACTTTTGGTGGAACACTTATTTAGATAAAGCATCTTCTAGATAGACTAAGTTGTTTCCCAATTTAATAAACTGGCAGGAATACCCCCATGGTAAAAAAGTACAAACAATCACCACTGCAGAATGATTTGTCCCGTATTATTGATGCCAAACATCATGACCCATTTAAAGTACTGGGTTTTGATATGAAAAACAAACTCATTCGAGTTTTTCTGCCTTATGCTGAAACAGTTTCTCTATTGATACCTGACAAACCTGCAGAAACAGTCAAACGACTCCCAAAAAGTGATTTCTTTGAATGGCAGGGTGATATCAAATCACTGGGTGCACATTTCCAATTAAGCTGGACAGATAAAAGCGGTTATCAGCATCAGCATTATTACCCTTATACCTTTGGACCTCAAATCAGTGATTTTGATTTACATCTGTTCACTGAGGGTAAATTGCTCCAGTGCTACAATATGCTGGGTTCCCACGCGATTGAAGTTGACGGCATCAAAGGTACCCTGTTTTCTACCTGGGCACCCAATGCCGGACGAGTCAGTGTCATTGCTGACTTTAATCAGTGGGATGGCCGCAGTCATCCCATGAGAGTTCGAGGCGGCAGTGGTGTATGGGAACTCTTTATACCAGGCATTGAGTCAGGTGCATTGTATAAATACGAAATATTAAACCGCAACACCGGGGAGGTATTGGAAAAAATAGATCCTTATTCTCATCAATACGAATACCGCCCTGCAACGGCTTCGATTACTTCAGATAAAGATACTTACCAGTGGCAGGACAGCAGCTGGCTGGCAACACGCAAGGAAGATAACTGGCAGCATTCACCCTTATCGGTTTATGAGCTTCATCTGGGTTCATGGCAAAGAAATGAGCAAGGTCAGTTTTTAAATTATCGTGAAATTGCCCACCGCTTAGTTGACTACATCAAACCTTTGGGTTTTACTCATATTGAATTATTACCCATAACAGAACACCCTCTGGACGCTTCCTGGGGGTATCAGGCCACTGGATATTTTGCACCCACCAGTCGCTTCGGCAGTATTGATGATTTTAAATATTTTGTTGATTACTGCCATCAACACCATCTGGGTGTTTTAGTTGACTGGGTACCTGCTCACTTCCCCAAAGACGCACATGGACTGGCAAAATATGATGGTAGTGCCTTATATGAGCATGAAGATCCTCGTCTGGGCGAACATCAGGACTGGGGCACTTTAATTTATAATCTGGGTCGAAATGAAGTTAAAAACTTTCTATTTTCCAGTGCCCTGTTCTGGCTCGACATGTTCCATATTGATGGCCTTCGAGTCGATGCCGTCGCCTCAATGCTGTATCTCGATTATTCCCGTGAAGAGGGGCAATGGTTAGCCAACAAATACGGCGGCAATGAAAATCTGGAAGCCATTGATTTTATCAAAGAACTTAACCATCTTACTCATGTTGAGTATCCGGGCACTGTAGTAATTGCTGAAGAATCCACATCCTGGCCTCAGGTCACACGACCATCCTGGCTGGGCGGGCTGGGTTTTACCATGAAGTGGAATATGGGCTGGATGCATGACATTCTAAGCTATATGCAACTGGATCCTATCCATCGTCATTATCATCAAGACAAATTAACCTTTGGATTATTGTACAGTTTCTCAGAAAACTTTATGCTCCCTTTTTCTCATGATGAAGTAGTACACGGCAAAGGCTCCATGTTAGGGAAAATGCCTGGCGATGACTGGCAGAAATTCGCAAACTTACGCTTATTGTATACGTTCATGTTTACCTATCCCGGGAAAAAATTACTTTTTATGGGCAGTGAATTTGCTCAACGCGCAGAATGGGATTTTGACAATGCACTTGAATGGCATGAACTGGAGTATGAATCTCATCGCGGCGTCAAAGATCTGGTTGCCCAATTGAATAAACTTTATACTCAGATACCCGCTCTGCATTATTATGACTTTGACATTCAGGGATTTGACTGGGTTGACTGTCATGATTCAGCTCAGTCTATTTTAATTTATCAAAGAAATGGCCCCAATGATTCTGTCATTATTGTGCTGAATTTTACGCCCCTTATCAGAAAAGATTACCGCATTGGTGTCCCCTTTGCTGGTCACTATGAAGAATTATTAAATTCAGATTCCAGCTACTACAATGGTTCCAATGTGGGCAATGACAAGCCAATAGTCAGTGAAGCAACTCCCTGGATGGATAGAGAACACTCAATCAGCATTACTCTGCCGCCGCTGGGCGCACTGATTATTAAGATGATCGGTTAAGTTTTTACTGCCTCCTTCTAAGAGAGGGGCCATTAAGATTATAACTTAGAAAAATACGACTTTGGAAATACCACTTTAAAACTACAACCTTAAAAAATGAATTCAAAAAAAACTAAAACTCCACTACTGAAAGAAAAATATAAAATTTTATTTGTCAGCAGTGAACTTCATCCTTTTGCAAAAACAGGCGGCCTTGGTGATGTATCCAACAGCTTGCCTAAAGCACTTAAAGCTTTGCATCAAGATATTATAGTACTGATACCCGCTTATCCTTTTGCCATTAAAAAAGCTGAGTCCATAAAATGTATTGCAAAAATTGATTTACCGATTAAGGGTTTTCCTGGTCATCTTGGTCTTCCTGTCATAGAGGGTAAAACCAATAGTGTTTCGATAATGGAAACAAAATTACCCGGAAGTCATGTTAAAGTCTGGATGATTGAATCCGAACTTTACAATCGCTCCGGTACGCCTTATTTCGATGCAGACGGCATGGAATGGGAGGATAATGACTTTCGTTTTGCTCTACTGAATTATGTCGCTGTTGAAATAGCCATGGGACGCACCAGTTTAAAATGGCAGCCCGACATTGTTCATGGCAATGACTGGCAAGCAGGATTAGTCGGTGTTTTACTTGAACATGAACATAGCACTAAAAAGAACATGAGACCAGCGACAGTCTTCACTATTCACAATATGGCACATATGGGGGTATTTTCCCGAGAGCGGTTTGATGCTTTAGAGCTTAATCCTCATCTTTGGAATCATCATGAACTGGAATTTCATGATGATTTTTCATTCATAAAAGGTGGACTGGTTTTTTCTGATCGAGTCAATACTGTCAGCCCTTCCTATGCAAAAGAAATACAAAGCGAAGAATTCGGCTATGGTTTATCAGGTTTACTATCCTATCGCAGCGAACGGCTTTCCGGCATATTAAATGGCATTGATATGAAAGAATGGAATCCTGCAAAGGATACCATGATCAAGAAAAATTATTCGATTAAGACGCTGGCGAATAAAGCAAGTAATAAAAGTGCACTGCAAAAACATTTTAACTTACCAAAAAGAAAGAATACCTTATTACTCGGTATGGTTGCTCGTCTGGTCTATCAAAAGGGAGTCGATCTCTTATTAGAGAGTATGGACGATATTTTAGATCTACCCTTTCAAATTGTGATCCTTGGCTCCGGTGATCTTGAATTAGAATCCCGATTGAGACAATGGGTGAACAGATACCCAGAAAAAATCCAGATTCAACTTGGTTATGATGAATCATTATCCCATTTAATTGAAGCGGGGGCAGATGCATTTCTAATGCCGTCACGTTTTGAACCTTGCGGCCTCAATCAACTTTACAGTTTACGCTACGGCACCATACCCATTGTCAGAAAAACGGGTGGTCTGGCAGACACAGTGACTCATGCATCAGAAGAAAATCTGGCTGACAACACCGCCACAGGCGTTGTTTTCCATGAGGCAGAAGGTTCTACTCTAATTGATGCGATCAACCTGACGTCATTATTGTATCAGAATAAAGATGTCTGGAAAAAGCTGATGATAAATGGCATGAAACAGGAATTTTCATGGAAAGAAAGTGCCAAACAATACCTTAAACTTTATGGTCAGGCGATAAAGGATAGAAATAAATTCAAAAAACATACGTCGGTAACATTATAGGTGGCGTTCGTAACTGGTGCGTTGAAATCAGAGGGTGATAAGGTGGCGTTCGCCTTGCCGGGGACGCTGCAAGTACGTCCATGTAGCGCTTAGCCTCGCCATCCATGGCTCGAATTACCCCCGCAAGACAAACGACACCTCACCACCCTCTTACCCGCATCATGTTTCTCACTGAAGGTGAAAGAGCAAGAGCAAAAGATAAAATCAAAAGCTAATGGATACAAGCAAATTTTCTTTTGAACTTTCTTTTGATTTTTCTTTTGGACGCCACGAGTGAGGATAGATGACGTAGAGATTGCTGAGTGAACGGGGTTGTCTAACTGGGGCTTTTCGAGGCATGGATGCCGAGGATGAGCGTTACATGGACGTACTTGAGCGGCCCCAGTTAGACAACCCCGTTCATTCAGCAATCGCTTTTAAATGACATCTATCCGAACGCCTCCTTTATGTTTCGCAGTTTTTAGCATCCAGTTTGTTTCGCCAGAACTGATCATTACTATCAAACAATCTGGAAGAAACATCCGGCCCCCAGGTTCCTGCGGGATAAGTATGAATATAGTCCTGTTCTTCCATCCATGAACGTAATACGGGATCAACGATTTTCCATGCCCATGACACTTCATCAAAACGTAAAAACTGTGACTGATCACCTTCCATTACTTCAAGCAGCAGTGCTTCATAGGCATCTATTTTCTCTATATTATCACAGGAACAGGCTTCCAGCTGGGTGATATTAGTTTCTAATTCAAGGCCTGATTTCTTTACCTGCATTTCAATTCTCAGGCATTCTTCTGGCTGGATATTTAACAGAATCCAGTTTGGCTCCATTTGCTTCAGCGCTGTATCTTTAAATAATTGCTGTGGAGGACGTTTAAAGCGAATACTGACCAGGAAATTATTTTCTTTCATGCGCTTGCCTGTACGCAAATAAAAGGGTACTCCTTTCCAACGCCAGTTATCCACATAAAGTTTCATTGCAGCAAAAGTTTCTGTTGTACTGCCAGGTGCAATATCTTCCTCATCCATATAACCGGGAACAGCTTCCCCATCAACATTTCCAGTTGTATACTGAGCACGAAATGCGTGCATATTAACTGCATTGCGACTAATGGGACGAATGGAGCGCAGCGCTTTTACTTTTTCATCACGCAAAGCATTTGCATCCAGATGAGCAGGCGGCTCCATTGCAACCAGGGCCAGCATTTGTAAAAGATGACTTTGTATCATGTCCCGCAATGCACCTGCAGAATCATAGTAGTGAGAGCGTCCTCCAACACCAGCTGTTTCAGCATGAGTAATTTGCACATGATCAATGTAATTACGATTCCACAACGGTTCAAGGAGTAAGTTTGCAAAGCGAAAAACCAAAATATTTTGTACTGTATCTTTACCTAAGTAATGATCAATACGGTACAATTGTTCTTCCCGAAAATTTTTATGCAATTGAGTGTTAAGAACTTCTGAGCTTTCCAGATCGTGTCCAAAAGGTTTTTCTATCACTAAACGGCAGTAACCATTATGTTCTTCATGTAATCCGCTGGCCACCAGGTTTTTGGTTGCAAAGTTGTAATCCTGAGGACGTATAGCCAGATAAAATATATGATTTGCTGGAAAAATATCAATATTTTCCAGGCGTTTTTTTAAGTTTTCAAAAGAAGATTCATCTTTCAAATCCCCTTGTTGAAAGTGCAGGCGCTGAGTAAAACGTGCAAATACAACATCATCAAGACCACCTCGGGCATGCGCCTTAATCTCAAGTTTGACTTGATCTGACCATTGATCATCAGTCCAGTCTCTGCGGCCAAAACCAATAATGGTCACGGCATCAGGCAGGCGATTGGCTTCTTCCAGATGATACAGTGCCGGTAATAGTTTATTTTTACTCAGATGACCTGTCACGCCAAAAATAATTAATGTGCAGGGTTCTGTAACCAGGTTCTCGTGATGCGTTATGGATGGTGTCATGCTCAGCCCTCATTAGCCCATTCATGGTGGAAAAATTGACCGCGAGGTTTATCAATACGTTCAAAGGTATGTGCACCAAAGTAATCTCGCTGTGCCTGTAATAAATTGGCTGGAACAGATGCCATTCGATAGCCATCATAAAAAGTGAGTGCCGCAGCAAATCCTGGTACCGGAATCCCGGACTCAATCGCCCTGGAAACGGTTTTACGCCAGCCATTTTGAGTTGCAGCAATTGCCTGTTGGAAAAAATCATCCAGTAGTAAACTTTCCAGTTCGGGATTTTTACTATAGGCCTGCTTAATACTTTCCAGGAATCGACTGCGAATAATACATCCGCCGCGCCACATCAGAGCTATGCCGCCATAATTCAGATTCCATTTGTATTCATTTGCCGCCTCTCGCATCAGCATATAACCCTGAGTATAGGAAATTATTTTTGAAGCATAGAGTGCCTCTTTGACCGCAGTAATATAATTTTCTTTATCTGCTGCTGAATATTCAAATGTTGCATCAGGGCCGGACAGTACTTTTGATGCTTTGACGCGTTCTGATTTTAAGGCTGACAAAAAACGGGCAAAGACGGCTTCTCCGATTAATGTCAGCGGTATACCTAATTCCAGTGAATTGATTGCTGTCCATTTTCCAGTGCCTTTTTGCCCTGCAGTATCTAATATTTTATCAACAAGTGGTTCACCATCTGTATCTTTCACTCTTAGAATATGGCTGGTTATTTCAATCAGGTAAGAGTTGAGTTCGCCTTCATTCCATTGAGAAAAAATATCAGCAATCTCATCAACACTCAAAGAAAGACCCTCACGTAAGAATTGATAGGCTTCACAAATCAATTGCATATCACCATATTCGATGCCATTGTGTACCATTTTTACATAGTGACCAGCGCCTTGTTCACCAATCCAGCCACAGCATGGTTCCCCATCTACTTTTGCAGAAATGCTCTGTAAAATACCTTTAACATGCGGCCAGCCTTTTTTATTTCCGCCAGGCATAATAGAAGGTCCATTTCGTGCACCTTCTTCTCCTCCGGAAATTCCTGTCCCCAGATATATAATACCCAGAGCTTCCAGCGACTTGACTCGACGAGTTGTGTCCTTATACAAAGAATTGCCGCCATCCATAATAATATCACCTGTTTCCAGGTGAGGCAGCAGCAGCTCAATAAAATGATCCACAACTTTGCCTGCTTTTACCATCAGTAATATTCGCCGGGGAGATTCCAGAGTACTCACAAACTCTTCGATTGAATGTGTACCGATAATCGCTGTGCCGCTTGCAGCACCATTGATAAAATCGTCAACCTTACTGGTTGTCCGATTAAATACTGCCAGGCGGAAGCCATGATCATTGATATTCAGAGCAAGATTTTGCCCCATGACGGCCAGTCCAATTAAGCCAACATCAGCCTTTTCCATGATATCTCCAGGATAGAGTTAAAGAAGAATTAAAGTAGATGTATAGTATATATCTATTTGACTTATTATCTAGTGATAGGACGAGGATTTTTTGGCATGTAGGGGCAGACCTGTGTGTCTGCCCCTACGCAGCCTGGACGGGAATTTGCGTGTTGGTATGAGTGATGTTGTTTTGACGATCCACATAAACAAGCGTGGGCTTATAGGTTTTTAATTCCTGCTCATTTAAACTGGCATAGGCGGCAATGATAATTAAATCATCAGGATTTGCTTTATGCGCTGCTGCACCATTCACTGAAATTATTTTTGAGCCAGTCTCTGCTTTAATCGCATACGTTGAAAAACGCTCACCATTAGTGATATTGTAAATTTCTATTTGTTCATATTCAAGAATGCCTGCAGCTTCCATCAATTCTGTATCAATGGCGCAAGAACCTTCATAATCTAGTTCTGAATGGGTCACTGTGACCCGGTGTAATTTGCATTTAAGCATTGAGCACTGCATGCTGTTTCCTGGTTGTCATTAACTATTCATTATCTATTTTCAGTCTTCTTAGCGCTTTTGAACTACAATTTCACGAAAATAGCACAGTATTTTATCATGAAATACTTATTTTTCAAATTTGTAATTTTTTTCATCCGTCTCAAATAGAGAAACTGAGTATATTTGAATAAAAAAGTAACTAAATCGATAGTTGGATATTATCCAGCAGACGCGTCTTACCAAGGTATGCTGCCACTAAAATAACCAGATGCTTATCTTTTTCTGTCGGCGGCATTAAATCAGTGCTTCGAATGGTCAGATAGTCAGTCATAAATCCCTGGGCATTCAGATCTTCTATGGCTTGCTGTTCAATGCCTGCATAACTTTTCAAACTATTGTTTTTAAAAGAATAAGCACCTGTTTGGAGTTGTTTTTTCAGACCCTGTAAGGTTTTGTAAAGAGCAGCAGCCTGTTGTTTCTGTGATTCACTCAAATAGCCATTTCGAGAACTCATGGCCAGACCATTATTCTCCCGGACGATTGGATGTGACAGGATTTCAACAGGAAAGCACAGCTCCCTGACAAAACGTTGAATCACCTGTAATTGCTGATAGTCTTTTGCACCAAAAACAGCCTTGTCCGGCTGTACCATATTAAACAGTTTAGCAACAATTGTTGCTACCCCGGTAAAATGCCCTGGTCGTGATGCACCTTCAAGAATATCGCTGATGCCAGGGACACTAACCTGACTTTGATCGCGTCCGCCACCATCAGATTCAGGATACATTTCATCCACAGCGGGGGCAAAAATAATATCACAGCCAGCCTGCTGCAACTTTTTCGCATCAGCCTCCAGCGTTCGGGGATATTGCTCAAAATCCTCCCCCTCGCCAAACTGTAAGGGATTGACAAAAATACTGCAAATAACAATATCTGATGTGGATAATGCCATTTTAACCAATTGCAGATGCCCCTGATGCAGGTTGCCCATGGTCGGCACAAAGCCAATAACTTTTCCTGTCTGTTTGCCGGCAGTGACCAGCTCTCTGAGCTCAGAAATAGTATGGATAATTTGCATTGCAATAAGTCGTATTAGTTAAAAGTATGTTCAGACGCGGGAAACTGACCATTTTTCACCTGGTCTACATAGGCTTTAAAGGCATCTTGTATCGAATGGCTTTCTGCTAAAAAATTTTTCACAAAACTGGCCGGCATACCATTCGTCAAGCCGAGCATGTCATAGCAAACCAGGACCTGTGCATCACAATCTGCTCCGGCACCAATACCAATAACCGGCACACTGATACTTGCAGTGATACGTGCAGTCAGCTCGGCCGGGACACATTCCAATAATAAAATATCGGCACCTGCCTTTTCTAAAGCGATGGCATCATTGAGTATTTGATCGGCTTCTTCTGGTGTACGTCCCTGAATTCGATAACCACCCATTTTATAAACTGACTGAGGTAATAAACCCAGATGAGAACAGACTGCAACACCCCGCTGAGCTAAAAATTCAACGCTTTCCAGCATAGTCGCACCGCCTTCAATCTTAACCATATGCGCACCACCCTCACTGATAAGGCGCGCTGCATTACTAAAAGTTTGTTCTTTGGTTATGTCCGCTGCAAAAGGCAAATCAGACATTATGAGTGATTTTCGGCAAACTCTGGAGACATTGGCGGTATGATAGACCATGTCATCCATAGAAACAGAGAGTGTACTGGCCTGTCCTTTTACCACCATCCCCAGAGAATCACCCACTAAAATCACCTCAACACCGGCATTTTCCTCAGCGATAGCAAAGCTGGCATCATAGGCAGTCAAACAGGTAAATTTTTCACCTGAGAGTTTCATATTTTTAAGTGTTGTTATGGTTATTTTATTCATAGCAAGTTATCTTGTTCATAGTGATTTATTCATATAAATTATTTTCGTAACTATTCAACAAACCAGACCCTACCGGTCAACCATCGACAAGTAACATCAGGTATTCAGCTCACTCTTTTTTTATGCCCAAAACTCGCTGCGCTCAGACAGTTGGACACAAAAAAAGAGCAAACTAAACACCTTCTTTGAATCTGTTACTTAGAAGTGCAAATTCACAAAAAGCCTGTGGTTGCTTATTTTTCTGACGTTGACTGTCTGAGCGTAGCGAGTTTCAACGGTAGAAAAATAAGTGACTATAGGCTTAACAGTGGTTATTAAGAAATAGATGCTGAATAGTTAAATTTTTTTAAACAGGCGCCCTTTTCACTCGAAGAAGGGCGCGGTGAATCTAAGCTACTTTTGTTTCATTCAACTCTTTGTTTCATTGAACATGGCTTCTAATTCTTCTGAACCGCCGATGTACCGGCCTTCAATAAAAATCTGAGGAACGGTTTCTTTACCCGTCACGGCACGTACTGTGCGCATTGCGGCATCTTTACCCAGATTAATTTCATCATAAGCCATTCCGTGCTCGGTCAGCATTGCCTTAGCCTTTGCACAAAATGGACAACCCGGCTTGGTCATAATACTAACAGCCTGTGGTTTTTCTGCTGTTGGATTAATATAAGTCAGCATGGTATCGGCATCGCTCACTTCAAATGGGTCACCCGGAACATCTGCTTCTATAAATTGTTTTTCAATAACCCCATCTTTTACCAGCATGGAATAACGCCATGAGCGTTGACCAAACCCAAGATCAGATTTATCAACCAGCATATCCATTCCTTGAGTGAAATCGCCATTACCATCAGGAATAACCATCACATTTTCTGCTTCCTGATCCGCTTTCCAGGCATCCATAACAAAGGCATCATTGACCGAAAGACACACAATTTCATCCACACCATTTTGTTTGAATGTTTCTGCTAACTCGTTATAACGCGGCAAGTGAGAAGATGAGCAAGTCGGTGTAAAAGCACCCGGTAATGAAAAGACGACTACTGTTTTACCCTTAAAAATTTCATCAGTGGTGACATCAACAAATTCACCATTTTGACGCGTTTTAAAAACAACTGCGGGTACGTTTTGACCTTCACGATTCGATAACATATTTATTTCTCCTGATAATTAATGATTTTTCTGAGCAGCTTAATGAGCTGCTGCAAACCTGTTTTCTTAAGACGTGAGTAGTATCTCTTAAACAGACTCATTGTTGAAATCGTTTATTTCTATTATACTAATAGCTATTACCTATTAACTCTTACCTATTACCTATTACAAAGTGGTCCAAAATAATGAATTTACGTGAATTGGAATATCTGGTTGCAGTGGATGAAGAGCGTCATTTTAATCGAGCCGCTCAGCGCTGCTTTGTCAGTCAGCCGACACTCAGTGGTCAGTTAAAAAAACTGGAAGAAGAATTGGGTGTTATGCTCATTGAGCGCAATACCAGAAAGGTTTCAATGACAGATGTGGGAACCGCGGTAGCCCAGCAAGCCAGGCAAGTATTGAAGGAAGTCAAAGCCATCAAAGAAATCACTCAGAGTTTTGAGGATCCCATGGCAGGGGAATTAAAAGTAGGCTTAATTCCGACTGTTGCACCTTATTTATTACCAGAAATCATCCCTGAGTTAAGACAAAATTTTCCCCGGTTAACACTTTGGTTACATGAACATCAAACCGCAGTGCTATTAGAAAAGCTGAAAAATGCCGATCTTGATCTACTGATCCTTGCTCTACCTGTTGATACCGATGAGTTTTCAGAAATAGACCTGTTTCAGGAAGCGTTCTGGTTAGCAGTACCGGGTAATGATAAACTAAGCAAGAAAAACAAAGTGCAATTAATGGATCTCAACGAGCAGGAAATGTTATTGCTGGAAGAAGGACATTGCTTACGGGGTCAGGCTCTGGATGTTTGTTTTAGTGCTGGTGCCACTGAGAATAATAGTTTTCGGGCAACCAGTCTGGAAACTTTACGCCATATGGTGAATGAAGGCATAGGAATGACGCTATTACCCGAATTAGCTGTGCCGAAACAAAGAGCAAAGTCAGATACAATCCACTATATCCCTTTCAGTGAACCCGTCCCCAGTCGGCGCATTGGCATGCTTTACCGTCAGGGAAGCTATAGGGAAGAGACCTATAAACAGATGGCACAGGTGATAAAAGAAAAAATGTCCTGATAATTATCACGCCGATTCAATCAAAACATGGAACTACTTTAACAACTGTAAACTCAGCGGCACAATCTGAAAAGTATCACATTTTAGTTTGGCTCAGAAAAATCATTCACCAGTGATTCTCTTACCGGATTTTCCAGTACATCTATCTGTTCATTGTAATATTTATGGCTGATACCCATGCTGATAACAGCATTATCTTTTGCCTTTTGTACCATCTCCGGCGTGAATTCAAAGCGCAGAAAATGCACTGCAGATGTTTTGTCTTCAGTTTCCCTTTCCATATCTTCATTTGCAATGGGATAA
>JAPVVU010000012.1 GCA_028571885.1 Gammaproteobacteria bacterium
CCCACTACTGCAACATCATATTCTTTTGTCATTAATTTTATCCTGACTTTGTCAATTTATTAAACTGTATAATCGTATTTTATAAAGAACTTTATCAATAATGACTCTTTATGCTATTAAAGCTGCAACGACTGCATCACCCATTGCTTCAGTACCAACTCTGGTATCACCTTCTGTATAGATATCCGCTGTTCTTAGTCCCTGATTTAGAACATCTTCAACAGCCTTTTCAATCTTAAGCGCTAAATCCTCATTACCCAGAGAATAACGCAGCATCATAGCAACGGATAAAATAGTTGCCATTGGATTGGCAATATCCTGGCCAGCAATATCAGGTGCAGAGCCATGAATAGGTTCATACATGCCTTTCTGATTTTTATCCATAGAGGCTGATGGCAACATGCCTATTGAGCCTGTCAGCATGGCAGCACAGTCAGATAAAATATCACCAAACATATTCGTTGTGACCATCACATCAAATTGTTTTGGCGCTCTGACTAATTGCATCGCAGCATTATCAACATACATATGGCTTAATTCAACATCAGGATATTCTTTACTGATACGAATCATCACTTCCCGCCACAATTCTGTACATTCCAGCACATTGGCTTTGTCGACTGAACAGAGTCTTTTATCCCGCTTCATAGCCGTTTCAAAAGCAACATGAGCAATGCGTTCTATTTCAGACTCTTTATAGATAAGTGTATTAAACCCTTGTTTTTCATTATTTTCAAGTGTTCTTATACCACGAGGCTGACCAAAATAGATACCCCCTGTAAGTTCACGAACGATCATAATGTCCAAACCAGAAACAACCTCTTCTTTTAAAGTAGAAGCATGCGCAAGTTGAGGATATAAAATTGCAGGTCGCAGGTTGGCAAAAAGTTCTAATTCAGATCGTAAACCGAGCAGCCCCTTCTCAGGACGTACAGCAATATCAAGTGATTCCCACTTGTAACCTCCGACAGCACCTAATAAAACCGCATCGGCCTCTTTTGCCAGTTTCAATGTGACCTCAGGTAATGGTGTACCTGAATCATCATAAGCAGCACCACCCACAAGTCCATTTTCCATCTCAACATCAAGACCAAAGTCTTTTTTTAAACAGTTCAGGACTTTAACAGCCTGAGCAACGATTTCTACACCAATGCCATCACCCGGCAACACTGCTATTGTTTTACTCATTTTTCTATCTCATTATTTTTGCTAAAGCCCATTAACGTAAAATTCCAGTCTATCTGTATAAAATGACGATTAATAAAGCCAGGGGGTTATTTCTTTTTGTTTCTTCTCATACGCACGAATATCTTCTGCATGTCCCAGAGTCAATCCAATCTCATCCAGACCTTCCAATAAGCAATGACGACGGAATTTATCCAATTCAAAACTAATATCAATATTAGCCACAGAAGAAGATTCTGATGTGATTTTTTGCTGTTCAAGATCAACAGTAAGTTGAAATCCTTCGTTTGCAGCCACTGTAGCAAACAACTCATCAATCATTGTCTCAGGTAATATTATGGGCAACAGACCATTTTTAAAACAGTTGTTATAAAAGATATCGGCAAAACTTGGAGCTATTATGACTCGAATACCATAATCTTCAAGTGCCCATGGAGCATGTTCCCGGGAGGAACCACAACCAAAATTATCTCTGGCAAGCAATATTCTGGCATTTGCATAGCGAGACTTGTTGAGAATAAAATCAGGATTGATCGGACGTTTTGAATTGTCCATACCGGGTTCACCATGATCTTTATAGCGCCATTCATCAAATAAATTGGGGCCAAAACCACTGCGTTTAATGGATTTTAAAAATTGTTTGGGAATAATTGCATCAGTATCAACATTTGCCCGATCAAGGGGCACTGCAATCGCGGTCATTTTTGTAAACTTTTCCACACCAGACTCCTTAAACTTCTTTAATATTAATAAAATGTCCTGCGATAGCCGCAGCTGCTGCCATAGCCGGGCTGACCAGGTGTGTTCGACCACCCTGCCCCTGACGACCTTCAAAATTTCGGTTCGAAGTTGAGGCACATCTTTGCTGAGGTTCAAGCCGATCAGCATTCATGGCCAGACACATTGAACAGCCGGGTTCACGCCATTCAAAACCAGTCTCCAGGAAAATCTTATCCAGTCCTTCCTTTTCAGCCTGCTGTTTAATTAACCCGGAACCAGGTACAATTATAGCTTGTGTGATTGTACTGGACACTTTTTTACCTTTAACAACTTCAGCTGCAGCTCTAATATCCTCTATGCGGGAATTTGTGCAGGAACCGATAAAAACGACATCCACCGACACTTCTGAAATTGGCTTACCTGCTGTCAGCCCCATGTATTTAAGAGCAGCTTTCATACCTTCTTGCTTGACTGGATCCAGTTCCATTTCTGGATCCGGTATAGTTTCATCGATAGCTATCGTCATTTCCGGAGAAGTTCCCCAGGTCACCTGAGGTTTAATATCAGCGGCATCAAGAATAACGGTTTTATCAAACTCAGCATCTGCATCAGAATAAAAATTCCGCCAATATTCCACTGCCTGTGACCAATGTTCTTCTTTAGGGGAATAAGGTCTGCCTTTTACATACTCAATTGTCGTATCATCCACAGCAATCATACCGGCACGTGCACCGGCTTCAATTGCCATATTGGATATAGTCATGCGCCCTTCCATAGAAAGTGAGCGAATAGCATCACCAGCAAATTCAATCGCAAACCCTGTTCCACCAGCCGTCCCTATTTTGCCAATGATAGCCAAAATAACATCTTTTGCGGTGACCCCTGCATTTAACTGGCCATTGACCTCAACGCGCATATTTTTCGATTTTTTCTGAATCAAACATTGCGTAGCTAAAACATGTTCCACTTCAGATGTCCCTATGCCAAAGGCCAGCGTACCAAAAGCACCATGAGTTGATGTATGAGAATCACCACAAACCAGTGTCATTCCCGGCAGGGTTGCACCTTGTTCAGGACTCACTACGTGAACGATACCCTGACGAATATCATCCATTTTAAATTCAGTAATGCCGAATGAATCACAATTTGAGTCTAATGTGTCTACCTGAAGCTTTGAAATTGGATCAGCAATACCCTTTTCACGATCAGTTGTTGGTACATTATGATCAGGCGTGGCCAGATTAGCTGTAAGTTTCCAGGGTCGACGATTGGCCATTCTCAAACCTTCAAAAGCCTGGGGTGATGTCACTTCATGGATTAATTGACGATCAATATACAGTAATGAGGTACCGTCATCATTTTCACGGACAACATGGCTATCCCATAATTTATCATACAAGGTTTTGGCACTCATACACTTCTCCTGACGGCGTATTCCTGAAAAATCCGGTGATGCAAACAAGTTTAATCGTTTCTATTATCAAGTTTTTAAGTAACTATTCAGCGTGTATTTCTAAATGACCGCTGTTGAGCCTATGGTCACTTGTTTTTCTGACTTTGAGAACTCGCTGCGCTCAAACAATCAAAGTCAGAAAAATAAGCAACCACAGGCTCTTTATAAATAATATGCTGAATAGCTACGTTTTTAATTTAATAATAATATCGTCTAATCTATAATAACTCAAATCCATTTTATTCATATTTTACATAACTAATAGTTATATGTTATTCGTTGTTCAACTGAGCCAAACGACTCATTAAACTCAATAGCAAAAGAAGGAACAGTGATCATGGATATCCCGTCAATTGAAACATTCCTGAGTGTTGCACAGAAACAATCTTTTTCTTTGACAGCAGAATCTTTATATCTGACTCAGCCGGCAATTAGTAAAAGAATTGCTTCTCTGGAAATGGAGTTAAACTGTAAATTATTCGACAGGATAAAGAAAAAAATTATATTAACTGAAGCTGGACGCTTGTTTTTACCTCGGGCACAAAACATTATTGATGAACTTAAAGCAGGAAAAAATTCTCTTGCTGAAATGGGTGGTATTGTTTCAGGGGAATTAGCAATGGCCACCAGTCATCATATTGGTTTACATCACCTTCCCCCTGTTCTAAAACAGTATGTCAATGAATACCCGCAAGTTAATCTGAAACTGGATTTTATGAATTCAGAATCAGCCTGTCTTGCAGTAAAAAATGCTGAAATTGAATTGGCAGTCATCACTTTACCTAACGAGCCTGCATCTTGTCTCAATTTAGTCAAAATCTGGTCTGATCCGATGACTATTGCTATTAATAACGAACACCCTCTATTAGAATCGTTTGCAGAACGTTCTATAGACAAGAAGGCCCATAAAAATAAAGTGGCAAAAGAAATTGTATTTAATCAAAAAGATTTGCAGCAATTAACACAATACCCGGCCATATTACCTGAAATAGGTACCTACACCAGAGAATTACTGGATGAATATTTTTCAAAATTTGATATTGAACTGCAAGTTAAATTATCTAATAATTTTCTCGAGACAATAAAAATGATGGTGAGTGTTGGTCTTGGCTGGAGCGTGCTGCCACAAACATTAATTGATAACACAATGACAACTATAAAAACGCCAGGTTTCACGGCCAGCCGTTCATTGGGTATCGCAACTCATAAAAACAGAACGCTTTCACCAGCGGCTCAAAAAATGTTTAATCTGATCACAAAATCAGAGTAAAGATCCTATAAAATATATAGTTCTAAGTAATTCAGTATTAATCATGGCATTTCAGTTATCATCCTGAAATAAAACCTGCCGCAAATTAAATTAAACATATAAATTAAAAAATTTGCACAAATTGTCATGATCTTTGCACAAAATGTCATTAACTTTATACTGAAAGCCATGTTAATTAGCCATTGAAGGCATACACTCTATAGTAAGTGAGACTTTTTCAATAAAAGTAACTTTTAAACTGAAAATCTTAAGTATGTGAGGAGCACCTTTATGAAACACAGTTTATTTGCTCTGACCTTATTACCTGTACTTTTGAGCAGTTCTATCACTTATGCCTCAGACGCTGTGCCAATGGACATCTATTCTGAAGATACCATTATTGAAGAAATTGCATACAAAAAATGGCATTTTTATAAGATTGAGGTCGAAGATCCGGCAAAACTTACTGTCAAGCTGAGAAAAATCAGTGATGATGCGGATTTATATGTCTCCCGTTCAAAAAAACCTTCTCTGGATGAGTTTCAATGTGCGCCGCTTAAATCAAGCTCATCAATTGAAACATGTCGCATCACCAGCCATACCGCAGCAACCTGGTATATTGGTATCTACGGTAAAACGAAAAGTGATTATAAACTGAACGTCCAGACAGATGAATTGAAACAAGTATCACAGAACAATGTCAAATAAATCTCTTGCAAATTCAGCCTGTCAATAATTGTGTTTATTTACGAATCCTTTATTTACGAGTCCATTGCCCGGATTTAGACTGATACATCCAGCCTGATGAAATCTTGTTTATCCATGTCTTACTAAATGTCTTTTGTATATCAGATTGCCACTCAGGATGTCCATTTGCATTCGCTATTTCTGCATAGAGAGCCAAACGGTCTCTATTTTCCGAATTTATCAGTTTTTTAACAGTTGATTTTTGCTTCATAGACAAACCAGCATTACTGACACTGGCAATCAAACCATTATTGGTAAAACCTACCGCACCAGAGCTATAAAACGGACGCAGCTTCGGCTGACGCTTTTCCATATTCTTGCGAATAGATCGTATTTTTGGAGTATTAATCGAAATATCTGCCTGGGCTGCTTCTGCTGCAGGAATGATAAAATTAACAATTGCCAGCAATGCATTCGATGGAAAAGGACTGGAATTTAACTGGCTTTGCTTATTAATACTGTCGTTATTAATCTTGTTGTCTGTGTTTTCCTTCTGATTAACATCAGGATCGACTGATTTTAATACATCGTTAACAATTTGTTCAGCTGCCTTTTCAGCGGCTGCTGCTGGAAAATATATATTAATCGTCACACAGGAAATAACCGTTAAACTAATCAGCATGACTGATAGCAGTTGATGAAGAGACTGTTTATTATAAAATAGAGAACGTGTTTTCATTTTTTCAACTCTTATTGTATCAACCCTTATTATATCAACCATAGCCTTCACCATTACTTAAGTTATATTTATGCGCTAAATCTATAATTCAGACTCAACTTTAATAAAAAAACAATAAAAAAATTATGCCACATAGAGACTGAATCAAAACTGAATAGAATAATTATTCAATTACGGCTTCATTTGACAGTTGGATTGCTTTTAAGCGAGAAGTCAGCACCTGCCAATTGACCTGGCGTTGAAAGCCCATGACATCAATTCTCGGTATCCCGCCACCTTTAACAATATAGTAGCTATTTCCCTTTGATTCAATACCTGACATGTAACAAATATTATTTTTCAGTCTACAGCTTATACCAATTTTATCATAGCGAAAGGTTTCAAAAAAACTAAGAAAACTTCTGGACAACAAACCTGAAGCTCCTCCCAGGCTGGATAAGTTATCAATTGCCCGCTGACTGATTCTGTGACGACTTTTATCATTTTCAGGTGTGCGAATATAGGCATCAAAGGCAACTGGTTCCCAGGCACTTAATTCCAGCCCCGTTACTTTACCCTCGACCCGCCCTTCAATCTCACCAAAATTATAGGTTTTTGTTAAAGATTTTAGATTCAGATTATTCAGATCAATATTGGCAAATAATTGTGCATAATCCTGCAACGGTTCATCAATCTTCAAGTCTTTAATAATAACAGCACCATCAAAAAGCTGCAGCATTAATGCCCCACCCACTGTCAGTTGTTTTTCATTATAGGTAGTAGAAGGGATTACCGCTGATAAAGTGCCATCAAGCAATGGCCATTGGAAATGATTCGATAACAAAGCAAGAGAAACCGGTTTAATCATACCGTCAACAGTCACAGTTAAACCCTCATTGTTTTGCTCCCTGTTTTTATTTTTTGTTTGCGAACTGGACTGGGGAAAAATTTGCGAAATTTCAAGGTTGTTAATATGCAAAGCACCATCAAAGACAGGAATATCTGTTTCCCGATTCAGTTTTAGTTTGTCGTTATGCGTATTAAAAATAAATTGAGCTGCACCCAGAGGTATTTGATTGAGTGTCAGTGATTGCCATGAAAGCTGGCTTGTCTGCACAGGACTGCGTTTTTGTTGCAGATTATTCCAATGCACTTTCCCATTTAAATCCTCCAGGGATATTTCTTCATTAAATGCCAGAGAAAAATTGTTAAATTGAGTTTTTATTTTTATTTTGTTTAAATTTTTTCTTATGCTTGAAGCAACACCGCCTTCGATTTTAAGCCCTTCATAATCAGTACCTGAAAGAGCATTATTTAAATAAACATGATTAAGTTCAGACAGGTTGTTAATATCAAGACTAGCCTCAAGCCGGGTAAAATTTAAATCATCTTTGAAGTTGAATTTACCACGAGAATTAAATGTAAAGATATCTTTTGACAGGATATCAAAACGTGAAAACTCAATGATTTCTTCATCCCTGTAATTAAATTTTGCCCGTATTTTTTCTTTGCCATTGAAAACAACATATATATCATTTTGCAATATTTCGCCTTTAAGCGCATCAATAGATAATGACACTTTAAAATGATTAAATGCGCTTGAGTTTGATTTATTTATCTGAACAGGTGATGAAGTAGAATTTAAACTAAAGTTAAAATTGAAAGCTAATTTTTCTGCCAGCTCCTCACCATACTGGTAGTGAATATTTTTCATTTTTCCTTTAAGTTCTATTGCCTTTAGTCCCGGCTTATTTGCCGGGTCAGCATTAGAGTTTGAAGGAAGAGTACCTGAAACCTGACCGGAAAAACTGACAATTGCTCCGGGATTTTCCAGTTTATCAATGACATCATTCAAATCTGCCTGATACATATAATGCTTAACAAAATGAGCGAAAAATTTATAATCCAGTTTTTCTGCATTAAAAGTTGACTGCCATTCATCTCCCTGCATCTGAAATTTCAAGGATAATCGGCCTTTAGCAATATTAAGATTATCAACAGTCAGAATAAGATCATCATTTGCTAAATCGTAATCCAGATTAAAATCTGCTGACGTTGTTGTTTGTGCCATTAATCCTTTAAAAGAAAGTTGGCCTTTATTACATTTGATCTGATTTTCCTGCAATATAAAATCATGACAAGCAATATCCAGTGTCGTTATTTTTTTATAAGGCGCCGGGAGAACAACTTGAGATAAATTAATTCGTAATTTAACGGGCGATGAAGAGAGCTCAAGACTTAAAGACAATTTATCAAGTTTTAATTGTTTTAACAATTGTCCTTTTTGCTTTGTTGAATCAGTGGTCTCCAGGTTTGATAGAAGCTGCTCAATCGAGACCTGTTCAATAAAAACCTGTATCGTGTCGATTGAAAATGAATTACGTGTAACAAACAGGCAAGAAAAAATAAGTGCAATTTGAATAGACAGTAAAAAAAATCGATTTCTTATCTTTTTTGTCAGCATCATTGATAGTTAGGCGGGAAACACACCAGTAGAAAGATAGCGATCACCTCGATCACAGATAATGGCAACAATGGTGGCATTTTCAACGCGCTCAGATAATTTTAGTGCTGCGGCTACAGCACCGCCTGATGACACACCGGCAAAAATACCTTCTTGTGCGGCCAGCTGCCTTACTGTGTTTTCAGCATCTTCCTGATTGACATCCATCAATAAATCGACTTCTTCGGGATGATAAATTTTAGGCAGGTATTCCTCTGGCCAGCGTCGAATACCTGGTATCTTTGAGCCATCTTCAGGCTGTACACCTACAATTTGTATATCAGGATTCTTTTCTTTCAAAAAACGAGCCGTCCCCATAATGGTGCCCGTCGTACCCATGGCGCTGACAAAGTGAGTTATCTCTCCCCCTGTATCACGCCAGATTTCTGGTCCTGTACCTAAATAATGGGCAACAGGATTATCTTCATTGGAAAATTGATCTAAAACAATGCCTTCTCCCTTCTTTTCCATTTGTCTTGATAGATCAATTGCCGCTTCCATACTACCCTCAGCCGGTGTGAGTATAATTTCTGCACCGAAGGCTTTCATACTGCCACGACGTTCTTCACTCATATTGTCAGGCATTATGAGGATCATCTTATAGCCCTTTATAGCAGCCGCCATCGCAAGTGCAATACCGGTATTGCCGCTGGTTGCCTCGATAAGTGTGTCGCCTGGTTTAATATCACCACGTTGCTCAGCACGGCTAATCATACTCAAAGCAGGTCTATCCTTTACCGAACCGGCAGGATTGTTTCCTTCCAGCTTTACCAGGATTTGATTACTTGTTTTTCCGGGCAGACGCTGCAGCCTGACCAGCGGTGTGTTGCCAACGAATTCTTCAATAGTAGGATAGTTCATTCTTTTCCATCTGTTTAAACGAGAGTTGCTCATAAATTCATCATTTATGGTATTTTTTTTAAATACACAGGTTATTTCATTGCTTTATGCTATATTTATAAACTAAAGAAAATGATTAACAATATGTATTTATCGGAGTTAAAATGACTGAGACTTTGGCTGTTCTTGATCAGCAAAAAGCAATTCAACTCGTTTCAGGCAATAAAGAACTGGCCAATGATTTACTGGCCATGTTAATTAAAGAATTACCTGAATATAAGCAGAATATACAAAAAGAACTTCAAAATCAAAACAAAAAAGAGTTACGTAAAATCATTCATAAAATACATGGTGGATTACGTTATCTTGGTGCACCTGCTCTTATGGACATAATTAGTCAAACAGATCATGAGCTGTTTAACTTATCAGATGAGCAATTAAACAATAATATCACTAAAATATATGAGGAAGTTGACCGGTTACTGATGGAAGAAAAATACAGTGAAACATAATATTATATCTGATTACCCACAACTTACAGCTGTCTTTCAGAGAAGTACTATAATTTGAGTAGTATGACTTCAAGTCCTGTCTGGTCCCCCCCAAAAAAAGGTCTACCAATACACTCATTTTAAATATTGCTGTGCTCAAGTAGAAACTCTAATCAAATATCTCATCGCCAGTTGGTTCATAATGTGTTGCCTGATTCATCTCCTGACGAAATTTAGATAGTTCAAAATACATTCTCTTGCGTGCACGACTCTGATTGCCTAGTGGCCGGTGTTCCGGCAGGCAATGCCAGGGATTCATTTTAAGGCATTTGGCAAATTCAAACTGCGCCTCAGAAGCGAATTCCTGTTTGGGTATATGCACTGTGGCGGCAGGGATAAAGGGGCTAAGTTTTTCTGACCAGCGTACCGAGGCATTTTCAATAGGCATTAAATGCGAATCAGTTTGTATCTGGATCATCAGATCAAACTCCACATCCTTTTCAGCTAATGTTTTGATCATATTTTCCCGCAGATAATTAAATGAAGGACTGCCGAAAGGCAGACCCGATATTTTCTTATCGACTTTTGTTTTTGGCACGAAAGAATACATCATGGCCTGACCTTCACCCAGCAGATATGGCACACAACTCCAATAACGCTGGCCCAGTGGGTTATACTGGGTTTCATTCCATAAGCTTTGCATCAATAAATCAAGAATATGCGGATCCTTTGGATTGATGAAATAATAAATGGTCATATCCACCAGACTCCAGTACTGCAGTTTGGCATTTTCCCGGCTGTTGGGTGTGACAAATGAAGGCGTGGTCACAGTGATGAAATCCTGGGTGAGTTTTTCTTCTTCCATGAGTTTATCTCCGGGTACACCCATGAGTTTTACCGCCATGCTCATAAAACCGACATCATTAATATCGGAAGGTACATCTGGTCCGGGACCGGAGTATCGTATATAGGCCGTATAAGTGTTCGGGTTGGCAAAAACACCCTTGCGAAAATGCTCCGGAAGATCATTTCGAATGGTTACTGTCGCCCGTAAAATACCATGTGTTTTAGTATTACCACCACGTTCATAGCCGCCCGGTTTGAAACGACCACGCATTTGATCGGCCATGAGGTCAATAATTTCATCCAGACTTTGTTCTTCGTCCGGGTCAATGACCTCCTCAGCCAACAGCAGACCTTCATCCTTACGGCGCAGGTTAATAAAATACTGGATAAGTCGGGCACCAGGCTCGCGAAAGATATAGTTAAATTGCGGACGAAACCAGGGCTCCAGCCTGCGTTCAAAATGTAAGAGCTGAACAAGAATATTGTGAATAAATTTTAGTATACGAGTCTTGATTGTCATAATGAATTATCATCCTCATCAATAGGTAAGGCTACAATATATCTTAATGCACTTAATCCGGGCATAAAGAAATAACCACCTCCACGCACTCGGATAAACTGTGGCAGATGACATGTTTTGTGCATCACTCCTGCTGGCTCTGGACGATTGAAATACGCAGTACTATTGCCATCCAGTAATGGCTCACGATGGCCTAATAATGGATCACTTTCCTGTTGTACACCGGCAAATTTACTGCTCATAGACCAGGCATTCTGCACAAATTCAAACTGCCGGGATATATTTCCCACCACACAAATAAACTGCAGACCGCGTTCAGCTGCAGGTGCGTCCTTTTTGACAGCATCTTCCGGAGCAAGCAGAGGACCATAGCTGCGACCACGTCGCAGTATTCTGTGGAAACGTGTGGAGGCAATGAGATCGTCATCGGGGCGGTTTAAGCCAAAGCCCAATATTTTAATCAGTCGGCTGATAAATCCGTTTACACCGGGGGGGAAATCACCGGTGCGGGGGTTGGCCCTGCGTATATGTGCGCCCAATGGGCATTTATATCCATCTGGATCCGACTCATAGGTAAAGTGATTATTCTGGTTTGTCGACACAATACCGGAAATCGGTTCTACAGCTGGTTGAACTAATGGCGAGCCATCCCGTTTTCTGCCAACCATGGATGCGGCAAGTTGCTCACGTTTTTCTGCTATTGAGTCTGTTTCCTTATCAATAAATTGCCAGAAGCCGGGAACATCCTGTTCAAGCTGTCGTATCACAAGATATGAGCCATTACGTCCCAGATCTTTAAGTGCAGGTTCATCTATGGCATTGAGAAGCTTAGTTGCTACTCTATCCTGCTGTGGATCGATGAGTGGTCTGGTGGTGTACTCACGGTACTCATTGGGATAACCCAGCACCACTTCACCAACAGCCAGTGAGTTGGAAAAGCTATCACGTTGATGTAAATCCGTGCTTTGCTGTTGTGCCCAGTCAATTTCCGGCTGACTGATTCCATCTGCAAATCCGAAGGGTTCAATGACTCCAATATCCAGAGTGGGCAATAGGGTCTGCACTTGAAATGCCTGAAAAAAATGCTCACCTTCGACTGTTTTTCTCCAGATTTCCATGCCGTCTTTTCTGGCATAGAGCAACAATAGAATGTGCGGCACATGTGCCGCATCACCACCCCAATTCCAGTGTTCCGGTGAATTGCTGATAATATCACCGAGACGACGGGAACGACTCTCATCACCTGTCATTCCGAGTATGAATTCATCAGAGAAGTCTGCGATAACAGATTCTTTTAGTCCCAGTGTACGCAGCCCCTGAACAGAAAAAGCAATTTGTAAGGCGGTGTCAGGTGGTGGCTCTATCGTGCTTGCACTGCTAATGGGTGCTGCATTCAGCCATTGTTTGGCAAGTGTTGTATTGACAATGTTCAGTAACATGAAGCAGGTGTCTGTTAAACGACCATGACTAAAACGCAACAGCCCCTGTAAATCGTTAAACTCAAAGGGCTTTGAATCTTTCATCAGCACACTCCTTCTTTAGAACAACTTCTTTAGAACAACTTTCTTAGAACAAATTGTTTAGAGCAAAAAGTTCAAATCAGACTCAGCCACGCACGGATTTCTGCATCACTGGACTGTCGGGTTTCCACACCCTGACGAATGAGACTGTTACGTGATAATTCGTAGGCAGTGATATCCGGGTAAGCCTTGTACCAGACTTCAGATGCTAATTGATGTCGTCTGAGTGTGTATTTAAATTTCTGCTCATGTTCTGCACCGCCTTTTATCAGCCACCTTGTTGAGGGGTAGCCCACACCATTACTGAAGACAAGATTCAGCCCCCAGCCAACTTTATTAATAAAATCGTCCATATAGCTTTCCAGACTGCCATCATAATTACTGGCAAAAAATATTCTTCGGTTATTGTCCATAAGAACCCAGCGAGCAAAATGAATGGTTCTTACCCGGGTAAGAAAATTGCGGTTATAAATATGCCTGGCAGCGTAGTCGAGTAACAGCAGAGAAAACCTGAGCAGATACAAACGAAAAATACCGGGTTTTATATCACCAAACACATTGAACTGGTTACTACTATAACGATCTTCCAGTACAGACAGTTGCCGCACATGTTGTTGCTCAGGCCGGATAACAATTTCAGGATCTGAACGTTCAAGCATGCGTAAGCGCCAGGCTAGAAAAGGAGCTGCTGCTAGAAATAATGGTGATAGCAGTATCAGGAATAATGGTATGCCAAACTTATGCATCAGATTACCTGTTTTCCATCCCCATGGTGTTGCTTCCGGCGGTGTCAGGCTGAGCCTTCCAGCATGCTTTTCCAGCTCAACATAAGACAAGAGTTTTTGTCGTAAAGCACGGGTGTTTTCCCGGCCAACATCAACACTGATTTCCTGTAAATAGTCAGACAGACTCTGGTGCAATACCGCTTCTTCATGAACCTGTGTGACGGTTCGTCCAACTGTATTAATGTAATTAGCCTCGGGCTGAATATTATGCACTTTCATCCATGCCAGCAGATCACTCTTTTGAGCAGCATGGTTTTGTTCAGAAAAACCTTCGCAAAATGAAAAGATTTTTTGCAAACCGGGTCCTGCCCGGATAGCGAGTAAAGCAAGAAACGAATTCGTATTGCTATCACAATCACCCAGAAAAACCAATGAAGGCCGCCAGGGATGTGGTGTTATTCCGTGTGCACTGATTTCCTCTGCGGTTCTGGCATCTACAATAACAAAACGTGCAACGTGCAAGCCAACGAACTGGCTGAATGGCACCAGACTGTTATCAGGATCAGCCTGCCCTATACTTTTGTTCATACCGGCCAGCACCGAGCGCAGATTTTCCACCTGTCCGTCACGCACAGTTGCGACAATCATAAAAGTGGACTGGGGCGTCATGATTTGTGCCTTAACGTGAACATCTGTAGAACTCCTTATTCGCTGTTAACCTGTGTCAGGGCAAAGTCCAGTATGCGTTTATTTCCCCACCACACTTTGCCAAGATAAACACCCGGCTCAACTTCGCGTATTTCATCACGGATCACTTTGGCAACAAATGATGTTTTTGAATAATCAATAACAATGGTATCCCTGCCATCAAGCCAGCTCTTGTCACGATAGACTTTGGCCACGATAAATGTCGCACTGAATGGAGTGATCTTGTTAACCAGTATTCCTGCCTGGCCATCGGCACAAAACAAATCAAATATTTTTCCCTGCCAGGCAAATAGACGTGCAAAGGCAGCCACAATTTTTGAGAATATAGAACCCGCAAGGATTGCTGTGCCCCGTGTGTCACCGCAAGGAATGTCTCCAGGTTGAGCATTTCGATAGATGTCATCGAGTTCCTCACGTGATTTGCTCAACCATGTTTTTACAGTATTATGCATGTGCCCTACTCCTTGTTCCGCAGTCTGGCTGCGTTTGAGTAAATCTGACGGCGCACCTCATTCATCCGCCCCAGTGGTTTGTGTGCAGTGAGACTTTGCCAGGGATTAAAACTGCTGCTTTCGCAGTTAGCCAGTGCTTGCGGATCATCAAAATTCTGATCCTCAATGGTAATCGTAGCAACTGTCTTAAATGGTGAAACCTCTTCATCCCATATAACTGAGGCATCCTCGATAGGCATGGTTGCTGGATCACTTTGTCTCTGCACGGCAAAATGAAAACAGGCAGATGTTTGTTGTAAATGCGATTTTATGGCAGCACGCAACTGGTTTTCCCCAGCATTAACGGCCTCCTTTGTGATGTAATCTGAACAGGGTATCACTGAATATTTAACTGCCTGATCAACCGATTCACCCAGGCGGAAAGGGACCGTGCTCCAGTAACGAATATCAAGCGGACTCATATGATTTTTTCGTGCTTTTAAAACTATCCACAGTGATTTGAGATGTGAATCAAAGGGATTTAAAAAGAAGCTCAATTTTTCATCTTCCTGACGTGCGCGGATAAAGCTTAAAAAATCCTCAGGGGTTGCAACAAAAAGTGCCGGATAACTGTTTAACACGAAATCCTGAAAACCCGGCTTACCCCAGAGTACTGGTCCCTGCACATTGGATAATTTGATCGATAATCCTCGAATATCTTTTTTGGAATCATCCTGATTTGTTGCATTGGCAAAGCGCAACATGGCTGGATAGCTTTGTTCATGCGAAAAAACACCCTGTTTTAGTTCTGCAGGAATATTATCATGGACACGAAACTGAGCATTGACACAGGCAACGGTTTTGGCCTGATTAAACCGGGGCACAATATTATTTTTGCTGTCAGCCCGACTAATCGCTTCAACTCGCTGGCTCATCTCAGCAACTAATTGCTCAATAGTTTGTTCATTTTCCTGACTGGCACATTCGGATGCAAATAGAATAAGCACAAAGAATAAACCTGCACATTGCAGATGAAATAACTGAACATAACAGGGTCGATTTGTTTGTTGAACAGACATCATTAAACCCTCCTTTTTTTATTTTGCAAACGCAGGATCGGACTCTGCACCTGGACGTGGTTTCCATGCCAGACTATAGTATTCTCCCCTGTCTCTAGCCCAGGGATCAAAGGCATTTTTAACATGCAGGAGTTCTTCCTTAAGCTCTGGTATGTTCCTTATCAGGATCCGTTTAAGCGGTGAAACTGACATAATATGGCCATTGATTTTTTCAGGTTCCTGACAGGACTTATTGCCATCGGCCGATGTGACCACAGGATATGGGCATTCCGATAGCAAACCATCATTCATTACCCAGTCATAGCCCAGGGTGGAATAAAATTCAGGGCGGAAGCTGGAGGTGAAAAAGCGGTCGCTGAACAATCTGCGCGAAGCATTGATGATAAAGATATGAAATTGTGTTTCAGAGATGGCAAAACCGTGAGGTCGCGTATATTCAGCCAGCCAGCCGACGACATTATCAATGTCTTCAATATTATCGATTCGCGAACCATTCGGATGACCAAGACAATCGTTGATAAAATTACCCTGCGCATTACGCTGAACTTTTGAAATGATTTTGTCGGCATCACAGATGTGAGTACCATAAATCTCACGCATTCGTGTCACAGTTTCTTCCTGATGCTTACGCCAGGGATCATCTTCGTCCAGATGCTGATCAACAAAGTCATCAAAGCTGGTCAGTGTTTTAAGGCCTATTTGACGTCGAAACTCATTAAACCTGGGTACTCCTCGTTCACGATCACGAATTAAATCCAGTGCCACAATATCGAGTTTTTTACTTTTTGAATCCAGATGAGGCATTGGCAGGTTTTGCAAAAACAGCGGTTGATTGCGTAGATGCAGCAATCCCAGACGCTGACGTCCCATACTTAATGCCCAGTTTTCAATGCCGCGTTGATGCATAAGTTCGGTAGCACCAGCCCTTGCGGTTTTAACAACAGGTATTTTTAAAGTAATTTTATTAGGATTCTGTGATTCACGAAAGTCAATCAGATCAGGCACTAAGGAATGTAAACGATAGACAGAGGTAAATTCTTCCGGAAAATTAAAGGGGGAACCAAAATGGTTGATCCCGCCATTGACATCTTCTTCGAGGTTCTTCAGGTCCCAGCTATCATGTTTCCACCAGAGAAAGCCTTTGGGTTTGTTGTTACCCAGACCGAAAATCCCAGCACCTGAGGCAAACACAGAGTAAATTGAATTGGCTTTTTTAGCATCGCTTGAATTTGCTAACTTATCCGCTGCTTTTGCCGAAGTTTCGCTCAGTAAATTCTTATCCTTTTTTAGAATACGCCGGAGAATTTTTGAGACACGATCTTCATCAGAGTTAAATAAACCATACCAGTTTGAATTCATACCAGCAAACAATGGTTCGTCATACAATAACTGCGTGGTCCATTCAATCGTATGAATCTTTGCTATTTCAGCCGCAATAACCAGTCGAGCCGCCTGATAAAGACGTTCATCATCCACTTCTTTTAAGCTGATGACTGTATCAGGCTTATCTGGATCACGGAATCCTGAATCAGCGTCCGGCGTCTGTTTCTGCAGTTCACGAAATTGAGTCACAAAATAATTATGCTCACGGGTAAACAGGTTGTGATAAAAGCTGGTGCCGATATTCCAGTTAGCCGGGAAACCGGCAGCCTCCTGCCCCAGCCATTGAGATTGCACCGGGCAGTCCTCTGAGTAAGTCTTACAGTCTGGCAAGAGGGGCAGATAATTATTTTTTAAGAGCAATTTAGCAGGATCATCCGGATCGCGCTGCACACGTTTGAGAGAACGCTCATCATGACCATATATCTGTGAGGCATCCCACCATGCGGTAATAAGATTAGCAGTGGTTTTATGCGATCTTTTATTATAACTCTGACCATCATATTTAAATGTCCCCGCCGCAGTAGTTTCTTTATATAAAGATGGCTCGCGACGATCACCCGTACGACAGCCGAGTGAACGTGATTCTTCAGACAGGCAACCAACACTCTGAAGTTCAGCTGTGTTACGACCTTCAAAAGTATGTGAAAACCAGTCATGTGTCATGAATTGAATCCAGAATGCAGCCAGCACATTAAAAAAAGGTGCTTTTTTATAATCGCAGTCAGCATCCACTGAAAAATTCTTACTGCCAAGACCCTGGTTACATCCGTTGCCTTCGGTTTGTTCCCGGGTGAATAACTTTCGACTGATTAACTGAGGGTCCGGTTTGAGTAAACCAATTCGGTTGCCGTGCCGGTTTTGGGTCAACTCATTCAGGCCCAGCCGTGGAAAGGTGGTATCAAACTGCATATTCCGCCCAAATGACATACCGGAAGAACCCATTAATGGATTAAGCAGGTCATTACAGATACCGGTCAGTGTTCGATGGGTTATTAAATCGCCCCGACATAGTTGCCTGCCATCACCGCCCACATCCTGATAATTTTTGTGATTGGCTGGCAGGCGCATTTCATCCCAGTATTTCAGTGTTGCACCTGCCTGACCATTTCTGCCTTTTATATATTCTTCATAGGTGTTTTGATCAAACAGGTTAAATTTAATCAGTTCAATCCGCTGATATTCCAGATCGATCAGTGCACCATCAACACCCCGTCCATTGGGACGCAGATGTTTACCCAGTTTGGTAATCGCATCACGTCCCTCTTTCTTTGTGCCGGCATCACCCGTTGCGTAATAATTTTGCCAGTCGACCCAGGGCGTGTTGAGATATTTTACCGCTTCCTCACCGCCACGGCAGCGAGCAGTATCCTCCTGAACTTTACCCAGGAATCGCCTTGAGCGATCGTCCGCTATCTTTAATAAACCTGTTTTAGCTGTTTCAATACAGGCTCGTGTGTCACTTTCTGTCTCAGCAGCTGAAGAATAACCAGATGACAACAATCCACTGACAAAAATTATCTGTAAAAAGATAGATGGTAGGTAGTTTTTCATGGTGCACTCCTTTCATGTTTCAATCCAGTTGAATATTCAGAAGTGGCGGATCAAGTAGGGACATAACCGCCGATTTTTGCCTTAATTCCTGAAGGCATAATTTGGAAGCCAGGTATTTTTTTGAATTATTTTAATTGTGCTATTAACTATAGAACATGTATTTAATAATACAAGACTCTTTTACTTGGTTATTGATAAATTTAGTCAGTTATTTTACATTTGTTACATATACATGACATATATGTAGGAGAGGTATTACATTATAGGGAATCTTTAGACTTTGATTTGAATGCAGCAGCAAGTTCAGGATTTGTAATTACAGAGACTACTGGGTTATTTTTTAGTAACTATTCAGCGTATTATTTATAAAGAGCCTGTGGTTGCTTATTTTTCTGACTTTGATTGTCTGAGCGCAGCGAGTTCTCATAACATAAAGCAAAGTCAGAAAAATAAGTGACCATGGGCTCAACAGCGGTCATTAAGAAATATACGCTGAATAGTTACGTTGATACTAGCAAAGCGACATTGATTTTTGAATGCTTTGTATCACTGGACTCACAGACGGCC